>JBEKST010000178.1:0-6409 GCA_049516815.1 Bacteroidales bacterium
TGCATCCCATTCTTTATTTGCCTTTTCTGTTTCAGCTTTGGACAGATTTTCATAATTCTGGTATTTTTTCCGAAGCCTTGCAAAGGCGGAATCCCTCACCGGGTTGGGGTTCTGTTTCTTTACATAGGCGCTCAGGATGCACATCTGAATCACGCCTCCATTCTTTGCCAGGGCCCGCAGCATGTCATCATTCATGTTCCGCGGATTATCGCATAGCGCACGGGCACAGGAGTGCGAAGCAATGACCGGTGCTTTCGACAATGCGATCACATCATAAAATGATTTATCGGAAATATGCGATACATCCACCATCATGCCGGTCTTGTTCATGAATTTTACAACACTCTTACCGAATTCGCTTAGTCCGTTGTATTCAGTTGAATCGGTTGATGAGTCACAGATGTCGTTATTCCGGGTATGGCAAAGTGTGATGTATCGTGCTCCTTTTGTATAATAAGCCTTGATCAGCGAAAGATCATTGCCGATGGGATACCCGTTTTCCATGCCGATGAAGATCGCCCGTTTGCCCTGTCTTTTCAACTTATATGCATCGGAAGGTGAAACGGCCAGTCCTGCTTCGCCAGGAAACCGTGCGAGTGCAGCATAGATCGAGTCGAATATTGCATCTGCCTTTTCTTTTGCCCTGAGGTTGCCCTCGGGTGTGCGCTTGCCCTGTGAAACAAAGACCGCGAAAAACGAAGCATCCTCACCTCCTTCCCTCATGCGGGGAAAATCTACCTTTGAATGATCTCTCATCGGATCGTGCCGCTTTGAAAGATCAAAACAGGTTTCCAACAGGTGCATTGGAGTATCATTATGCGAATCAACCGTCAGGATCTTCTGATGGATCTTTTCTATTTTTTTATCCAGATCAGAAGGGGTGTTCTGTCCTGAAGAATTTATGCCAAAAAAAATAAATGAAGTGATGAATATGAAAGCAAATGTTCTCATTTTTATGAATTAGATATTGTGGGTTATCTGGCTTCTTATCCCTTGAGCTGCCTCAAATAAAGCTGGATCGTATTTTCAAGCCCAAAATAAAGGGCATCGCAGACTAAGGCATGCCCGATGGAAACCTCCAGGAGGCCCGGGATGTTTTTATAGAAATAATGCAGGTTCTCAAGATTCAGGTCGTGCCCCGCATTTAAACCAAGTCGAAGGTCACCGGCCAATAGTGCGGCTGTGATAAACGGGTTAATCGCCTTTTCGGGATCGGCCGGAAAGTTTTTTGCATATGATTCGGTATAGAGTTCAATACGGTCGGTAGCTGTATCCGCAGCATGCCGGATCATCAAATTATCGGCATCAATAAAAATAGAAGTACGGATGCCGTTTTTCCTGAATTCACTAATGATCTCTTTTAGAAAACTTTTATTTTTCAGGGTATCCCAGCCGGCATTTGAGGTAAGTACTCCTGGGGGATCAGGCACAAGGGTAACCTGAGCAGGTTTTGCAGCGATTACGAGGTCAATAAAATTTTTTGAGGGATAACCCTCGATATTGAATTCAGTGGAGAGTACCGGTTTCAGGTTGCGTACATCCTGGTAACGGATGTGGCGTTCATCAGGGCGGGGATGAACGGTAATCCCTTCTGCACCGAAGCGTTCACAGTCCAGGGCTACTTTTATGACATCCGGCAAATTCCCGCCGCGTGCATTCCGAAGAGTAGCAATTTTATTAATATTGACGCTAAGTTTCGTCATCGTAGGTTTTTTTTACAAAACTACGATAATCCCTAATAAATTAAAGGGTAAAAATGGAAAACATAAATGGACAAATCAACATAATACGCCATTAAGAACTCGTATTTACACAATAACTTTTATCTTTGAGATACTATTTATTATGAATTATGAATTATGAATTTTTAGTTTTTAGTTTTTAGTTTTTAATTTTTTATGCGCTCAGTTATACAAAGAGTTTCTACTGCACAAGTACGAGTAGACGAGAAGATCACGGGTAAAATCGGGTTGGGACTACTTGTTTTGGTAGGGATCGAGGAAGGAGATGGGGCAGCGGACATTGAATGGTTATCCGGAAAGATCATTAATCTGAGAATCTTTGATGATGAAAAAGGAGTCATGAACCGGTCGGTTGCCGATGTTAACGGAGACCTTCTTGTTGTGAGCCAGTTTACACTCCATGCCAGCACCCGCAAAGGGAACCGTCCATCGTACATCCATGCTGCGAAACCAGAGACGGCTATTCCATTGTATGAAAAATTTCTACGGCAACTGGAGACAGATCTCGGGAAACCTGTTTCGGCTGGCATCTTTGGCGCCATGATGAAGGTTTCACTTCTCAATGATGGTCCTGTAACGATTGTTATCGATACGAAGAACAGGGAATGATAGTGAGATGTGGGATGTGAGATGTGAGATGTGAGATGTGAGATGTGAGATGTGAGATGTGAAAATTTGAAGGAAACAATTTAACCAATTTTTAACCATTAGGTTCTTACTCATTCATGAATAAATCGTATTTTTGTACAGTTTTTAATCAAATCAATATCAACTTAAACCATATCTCAAAATGAAAAAAATCACTGTTTTAGTCTCCACATTCGTACTTTTTGCATGTCTTACATTTGCACAGACGCCACAAACTCAGGACAAAGGAAAAGCTGCTCCCGCCAAGTCAGAATCAACAATGAAGAAGGACGGAAAAAATTGTTCCAAGACCTGTACCCATAAGGAAAAAGCAGGTTGCTGCGTTAAAAAAGGGGCTGAAAATAAAGACACAAAAACTCCTGAGAAGAAGTAACCAGGATCTATCCTGAATAGATTGTTGAGGGGCGATAAGCCCCTTTTTTATTTCTTTGCCGGGTTTTTGAACAAGATCGGGATTCGTAGAAGGACCTTGACTGATCTTCCATGTCTCCGTCCCGGTTCCCATCTGGGCATACTTTTAATAACGCGAACTGCCTCTTCATCACATTCTTTACCAATTCCTTTAAGGATAGAAACATGTGAAATGGACCCATCCGATTCAACAATAAACAGTATCATTACTTCTCCCTGGATGCCCATTTTTAATGATGCCGCCGGATATCTTACATTTGATCGCAGGAAATACAAAAGTGCCTGTTCTCCTCCCGGGAACTTCGGATAAACATCAAGGGTCGTAAAGATCCCGGTTGCGTCGGATGAACCTATACCATCTGGTGTCTGACCATGGGAATAGCCGGTGCTATCGGATTTAATATCTGTTTTTTCTTCTGTTTTTACTTCTTCCGGTTCTTTTTTCTTTTCAGGAATGACCGTATCTACCACTTCCGGCGCTACTTCGGCAGGAGGTTCCTCTGGCTTGGCAAGGGCTCTCGCCAGTGAACTTAAATCATCTTCCGGGGAAGGGATGAATGTGTATTCCACCGAAAAAAGCTCATCCGAATTGATATCCAGATGGGGCCCATGAAAATAATAAACACTCAATGGTATCAGGGTTATCAAAAGAATGATCACAACAGAAAGGATGAAGGAGATGAGAAGGAATCGCGGATATTTTTTGCGAAGAATAAAAGAGCCATAGTCTTTGTTCCTGCCGGAAAAAGCCAGGTCATTCAAATCAGGACACTTCTGTCTTTGTGTTTTCATTTGACGAAGCAGGTAGAAAAGGGATCAATCTCCCAGGTATTTTTTCAGGATCTCAATATCCCTTCGTTCTTTTTTTGTAGGTCGGCCCAAACCATGAAGCCGGTATCCGAATCCGGTGTCCTTACGCAATTGCAATTTATTGTATTCTTCCTGCGGTGTCAGGTCTACCATGAATTGTTCCACCAGTTTGGCGCCCACCCGGTGTTCGATCGGAGCCAGTACTTTGACTGACCGAGTCAATGAATCCAGGCTGATGGTGATCATCTCCCCTATTTTTACTTCTCTCGATGGTTTGACCGGCTGATCGCTGATCCTTACCTTTCCTGACCGGCAGGCGAGTGTTGCCTGATTTCGTGTCTTGAATACCCTGACAGCCCATAACCATTTATCTATTCGAACGCCCTCTTCCATAATTTATTTCTGCCGGAAGAAGATTTCGACCGGAACACCATTGAAATTGAACTGTTCCCGCAATTTATTTTCAAGGAACCGTTTGTAGGGTTCCCGTATGTATTGCGGCAGGTTGCAGAAAAAGGCAAATGCAGGATAGCGCCCGGGAAGTTGTGTCACAAATTTGATCCTGACGAATTTTCCTTTCCATGCCGGGGGAGGCAAAGCGCCGATCAGGGGAAGGAAGAAATCGTTTAGTTGTGAAGTGGTGATCTTGCGTGAACGGTTGCGGAATACTTCTACGGCCGATTCTACTGCTTTATAAACCCTTTGTTTTGTAAGGACTGAAGTAAAGACGATGGGAACATCCGTAAACGGGGCCAGCTTTGACCGGATGTCTTCTTCAAACTGCTTATGGGTGTTGGTCTGTTTTTCGATCAGGTCCCATTTGTTCACCAGGATGACGATTCCTTTGTGATTTTTTTCGATGAGGGAGAAGATGTTCAGATCCTGCGCTTCAAACCCTCTTTCCGCATCCACCATCAGGATGCATACATCACTGGATTCAATTGACCGGATGGCCCGCATGACAGAATAAAATTCGATATTCTCGGAAACTTTTGATTTTTTCCGTATCCCGGCAGTATCAATCAGCTGGAATTCAAGATCAAAGTACTTGTAGTGTGAATGGGTGGAATCGCGGGTGGTTCCGGGTTCGGGCGTCACAATGGTCCGGTCGGTTCCCAGGAGCAAGTTTACCAGCGATGATTTCCCGGCATTCGGGCGGCCCACGATGGCGATCTTCGGAAGAATGGGTTCTTCAGCATTTTCCGATTGCTCTCCCGGGATATACTGCTCCGGTAGTTCTTTTACTATCTCGTCGAGTAATTCGCCAGTCCCACTGCCGTTCATGGCCGAGATGCCATACAGTTTTTCAAATCCCAACCTGTGAAAATCATGAATGTCGTCGAGCAGTTTGTAATTGTCAGCTTTATTGGCCACGACAAAAACTGGTTTTTTCGCCCTCCTGAGCATCGCACACAGGTCTTCATCCATTCCGGTTATTCCTTCCTTTATATCGACCATAAAAAGGATCACATCCGCTTCTTCGATGGCCAGCATGACCTGTTTCTTGATTTCGCCTTCAAACACATCATCGGAATTATCGACATACCCGCCGGTATCGATTACAGAAAACTCAACGCCATTCCAATCTGATTTTCCGTAATGGCGGTCGCGCGTAACCCCGCTTGTGGGATCTACGATAGCATTACGGCCACCTGCGAGCCGGTTGAAAAAGGTCGATTTCCCTACATTTGGACGGCCAACGATAGCAACGATATTGCTCATAAATGCTTCTTCAATTATTGGTTATCATCCAGATTATATCCAAACCTTTTCAATTCCTTGATGTCATCGCGCCAATCTTTTCTGACCTTAACATTCAGTTCAAGAAAGATATGTTTTTCAAGAAATGCCTCTATATCTTTACGCGCTTCTGTACCCAGTTTCTTGATGGCTTTCCCTTGGTGGCCAAGGATGATGGCTTTCTGCGATTCCCTTGTCACAAAAAGGTAAACCGAGATACGGGTTAATTTTTCTTCTTCTTTGAAAGAATCCACTACGACTTCTACGCTATAGGGGATTTCCTGTGAAAAGTTCAGAAGGATCTTCTCGCGAATGATCTCCGAGATAAAGAATCGCTGGGAACGGTCGGTAAGTTCCTCCTTTGGGAAGTATTCCGGGGATTCCGGCAAATGTCTCAATATGGTATCAAAAACGAGGGCGGTATGGAAACAATGAAGCGCCGAGATGGCTATGATATCGGCATGATCGAGGCGGATTTTCCAGTCTTCGATGGTAGTTTCCACTTTTTCCTGGTCGGTTAGATCGATTTTATTGATGACAACAATTACAGGTTTTCCGTTATCCCTGAGTTGTTGAAGGATTTCTTCATGGGCAAATTTCTCGCCAATCTCCGTAACAAGCAGGATGACATCCGCATCGGCGATGGAGGAATAGATGGCCGAGAGCATTGCCTTGTGAAGGAGGTAATGCGGTTTCAGGATGCCGGGGGTATCGGAATAAACTACCTGGAAGTCCTCGCCGCTGAAGATGCCCATGATCCTGTGCCGTGTGGTTTGAGCTTTATGTGTGATAATCGAAAGTTTCTCTCCAACCAAGACATTCATCAGGGTGGATTTCCCGACATTCGGACTGCCGATAATGGAAACAAATCCTGCCTTATGGGCCATAAGATTAAGTTGGTGAAAATTTGGAGAACAAGGAAACAAATTCTATCTTTGTACTCCCAAAGAAAAAACAAAGGTAAATAAAAATACAGTGCGGGGTGGAGCAGAGGTAGCTCGTTGGGCTCATAACCCAAAGGTCATAGGTTCGAATCCTGTCCCCGCTACACTGAAAGT
>JBEKST010000179.1:0-6355 GCA_049516815.1 Bacteroidales bacterium
CCCCCAAGGTAGAACCGTTGGAAAGGTGTAATCCCGACGCTGTTATTGTATGCACCCAAAACCGCAAATTGTAATCGTGGCGACAGCACCAGTTTCTCGATCAGGTTGATGTACCATGCTCCCTTGAACTTAAATTTGTAAAACTCCACCCACTCGTACCTTTTTGTCTCATCCATGGCAGCATAATTAACGTTTCCGCGGAATAGTGAGTAGGGCGGGGTAAGTTCGAGGTTATTACTGATCTCTGATCCCGACCTCGGATAGATCTGCTGATCGATGGAGCTACGGGAAAGGGTGATGCCGTAACTGATCGAATTATAAGTCCCGTTTCCTCCGCCAAACGAAAAGATCTGTGTATATTTATGCGTATTGTAGCGGTTGAAATTGAGGGTCTGATAAAGAACGAAATAATCATCCGGCCATTTGAGGTTTGTACCCAGACCAACAGAAATCCCGTCAATCTTGAAATAGGCATATGTGGTATCTGATCTGGCAACTCCGTTGGTATACTTTGAGTGGACATATGACAGACTCAGGGCAAGTGGTTTCCTTCCACCCACCCAGGGTTCAGTGAAAGAAAAACTATAACTGATATATCCCTGCCCATAAGTCTGAAACCGTAAACTCAGTTTTTGTCCATCGCCTGATGGAACAGGTCTCCAGTTTTTTAATTTAAAAAGGTTCCGGAGAGAAAAGTTATTGAAAGATAAGCCAAGAGTTCCAACAATCCTGCCATAACCCCACCCTCCGGATAATTCAATCTGATCGGCAGAGGTCTCTTCCACGTTGTAATTGATATCAACGGTTCCGTCATCCGGGTTTGGAGAAACGTCGGGAGTAAGTTTTTCCGCATTGAAATATTTCAGTTGTATCAGTTCGCGCTGGGAACGTATCAGTTTATCGCGGCTGAACAATTGCCCGGGACGTGTCTGCAGCTGGCGTAAGGCAACATGATCGTTGGTCTTGGTATTCCCTGTGACAGTGACTTTGTTCACCGTGGCTTGTTTCCCTTCCCGCATCCGGATCTCAATATCGATCGAATCATTGTCCACATTCACCTCCACCGGTTGCACGTCAAAGAAAAGATAGCCGTCATCCATGTATAATGAACGGATATCGGTACCGTTCGGGTTATAACTCAGCGCCGTTTCAAGTGCACTCTGGTCATATGTATCTCCTTTCCGGATCTTCAGGATATAGTTCAGAAAGTCATCCGAGTACTTGGTATTGCCTACCCAGGTGATAGTGCGGAAATAGTACTTGGGTCCTTCTTCTACCCAGATATCGACTGAAACAGTGTTATCATCGTTTTTCGATATGGAATCCCGGACGATTTTTGCATCGCGGTATCCTTGGGTATTGTACTTGGCGATCAGCAGGTTCTTATCTTCTTCATAATCTTCTTTAATGAATTTTGCGGATTTGAAGATGCGGAAACGGATATTGTTGTATGCATGTTTCTCAATGACGTTTGCAATCTCGTCGAAATCGATCCGGAAAACTGCTGATGCAATCTGATAAATCATTTTATCAAGGTCGTTCATCGGGTTGAAGATTCCTTGTTCCTTGGTTTTTTTCAGTGCAGCCTTGATCTGTTCGGTCGTCAGATTATGGTTACCATGAATAGTGATGTTATATACCCTGACTTTTCCGTTGCGGTGTATATCAATTAACAGGTTGACCTCATTGGAAGAAGAGGAATCTTTTTTTGGAAAAATTTCCACATCTGCATTCAGGAACCCTTTATCCGTGTAATATTTCCGGATAATATTTTTGGTTCGCATGATCATATTGTCAGTCACATATTCTCCTTTTGTAATATGGATCTTTTCGCGGATATTATCGGCATCCGATTTTTTTATTCCATTAAATGAGAAGTGCGAAAGTCTCGGCCGTTCCTTCAGGTAGAGATTCAGGTAAAGTTGATTATCGACAATTTGTGAGATAGAAATCTTCACATCTTCAAATAAACCCTGGTCCCAGAGTTTCCGGATAGCCTGAGTGATCTTATCGCCCGGTATTTTTACCTTATCTCCGATCGTTAACCCGGAAAGCATGATCAAAACGTTATTATCGAGGTATTTCACACCCGATACGGTGATCCCAGCAATGATATATTCTTTTGGAGAAGAGTAATCAATGTCCACTGCATTTCCTGATGATATCTGGGCATTTACCGGGTGGAAAAACCAGGTAGTGACAAAAAGCAGAAAAAGGAATTTGAATTTCATCCGGTATTAGTTGAGATGGCGGTTTTTAGGTTGTTTTATTTGTTCACTGGTCATTCCGAATCTTCTTTCCCTTCCCTGGTAATCAACCACGGCCTTGTAAAATTCTTCTTTTGAAAAATCAGGCCACAAAGTAGGAGTAAAATATAATTCACTATAAGCGATCTGCCATAGCAGAAAATTGCTGACCCTGTATTCGCCGCTGGTCCGTATCAGCAGTTCGGGATCGGGAATGGAAGCTGTGGTAAGAAAGTTGGTAAATAAATCAATGTTTATCTCATCCACCTTCAGGATCCCGTCATTTACTTTCCTGGCAAGTGAACGTGCAGCCTCCATGATTTCCCAGCGGGAACTATAGCTAAGCGCAAGCACCAATCGCAATCCCGTATTCCCGGAAGTATCTTCAATAGCTTTCATGAGTTCGCTATAGCTTCTGGAAGGAAGGTTCCCGAGATTGCCAATGGCCATCAGGCGGATATTATTATCCATGAAGGTCTTTCGTTCTTTATTAACAGATTTCACCAACAGTTTCATCAATGCATCGATCTCATATTTTGGCCGGTTCCAATTTTCGGTCGAAAAAGCATATAAAGTGAGGTATCTGATCCCAAGTTCGGTGGCGGCTTCAACCGTTTCCCTCACTGCATCCACACCTTTTTCATGGCCTAGGGTGCGCATAAAGCCTCTTTTCTTTGCCCAACGGCCATTTCCATCCATGATGATGGCAATATGGACAGGTATACGATCTTTAATTATTTTTTCTTTCAGGCTCATTCAGGCACCATGTGTGTATAAATCGTTTAGAAATGTTTGTTTACCTTGCATTTGCGGCCTCCCCGCAGCGTAAATTGATAGGTTACAGTGAGTCCTGAAAAAGAATACCAGTCATTTGTTTTCGGGTTTCCCCGCTGCATTCCGGGTAAATGATTCTTCGTTGGATCCGACAACATGCCACTTTGATCATTCGGATCAATTACAGAGCCAGTCAGGTAATAGGTACTGCTGACATCATCGATATAATCGGTAAACGTCTTATGCATTTCCCAGAATGCCGTAAGTCCAATCTTTTTACTGATGCTCACTTTTACACCCAACCCGAACGGGATGTTCACTCCAAACGTTTTATAAGGTTTCCGGCCATCAAAACCGATTTTTTGTCCTTCCGTTCCCAAGGGTTGTAGTTTCTTTCCGCCTGAAGTAGGCTGGAACACAAAACCCCCTATGCCGGCGTAAAGATACGGTGTTATCCAATTCCATCGACTACCGATAAAATACTGGAAAAAATTAAATTCGGCCATCAGGGAAACATCAGTGATCGGACTTTCAAACTGGAGGTTACGGCCCGGAAGAAAATTCGTCTTTTCTGAATTTCCTTTCACCGTTCCACGGGTCATTCCCAGCTTCACCGACCAGCGGTCATCTATGTTATATCTTGCCATTGCGCCATAGGCCAGTTGTGCCATCCGGAAATGCATATCCGGGTTAAGATCTCCAAGATAATAAGAATCCCCTATAAAAACGCCTGCCTCTATGTTGATTTGGGCATTGGCAGGCAGATTTAACCAAAGGCAAAACATGAGAAAGAAGGGAACGAAAAAACCCTTCAGTTTTTGTCTCGACGTATGGATGAAATGGGTCGCAATTTGAGAATGCATTGACAACTCTTGCAATTTATCAGATACATAACGCAGGTTTAATCTTATTATTGGAGGGATCAAGGGAATACTATGAAAATTTGATCAGTTCCGGATATCCAGTCCCCAATTCAGCTTTTCACGTATGGTTTCAAAGAAATTCCTTCCCGACATCCGCAGAAGATGGATCTTGAAATGTTCTTTTTTTATGACCAGTTCCATGGGATCATCCAATTTCCGGATCCGGGAATCCAACCCGATATAATATTCTATTTCTCTTGATTCGACCATGATCCTGATGATGCAGGTATCCGGGATCACAATGGGCCGTACCGTGAGGTTATGGCTGGCAATCGGGGTGATCACGAAATTCTCCGAATCGGGGGAAAGAATGGGACCGGTACAACTCAGCGAATAAGCAGTGGAACCTGTTGGTGTGGCAACGATCAATCCATCCGCCCAATAGGTATTCAGAAACTCATCGTTTACGAACGTTTTGATGGCAAGCATGGAATTCAGACTTTTTTTATAGATGGTAAAATCATTCAAGGCATAGTTAAATTCCCCGAAAAGCGGCTCAGTGGTTTCCAGGCGAAGTAACGTCCGCTCATCAATTGAGTATTTCTTCCCGATGATCGCATCCAGTGCTGGTAGGATCTCATCCTTCGAGATCCCGGATAAAAATCCCAGCTTACCCATGTTGATCCCGATCACAGGGATTCCCGAATCGCCCACCAGGGTTATAGTATCAAGTAAAGTGCCATCTCCGCCAATGGAAAAAAGATATTCCACATTGCCCCTGATTTCCTTTTGAGTCATAAACATTATTGGCTGCCGGTTGAAATGGATTTTTTCCCGGATAGCATTAAAAAAGGATTCATATAAATACACATTTCCGTTGAGGCTCTCCAACCTGTCGATAAATCCCTGCAGGTAAGGAGCATCGTTTGTGGAAATCGTTTTTCCAAACAGGGCAACCTTCATGGCATCAAGAATTAATAAAAAATCCGGGGGTAAAGATAGTCCATTTTTTATTTGATCAGCCCTAATTCCCTTATATCGGGGCCATAAAATGAAGGTAAATACCGGGCATGCCTTTCCCGTTCATCGATACCTCAAGACGGATCACGATATCATAATAGGTCGTCAGGTCAAGCCCGGCGCCATACCCCACCAATAAACTGTTCCTCAGATCATTCGATTTGTCGTCCGTATAGCCGTTGTAGAAAACATAGCCCACATCACAGAATACATTGAGGTAAAGTGCAAAAGGAGCCCTGTTGAACTTCTGACTTTTGATGAAATCCATCCTGAAATCACGCTGGGGAATCAACGCAAACTTGAAATTGTTCTTCCAAAGAATGAAATCCCTTCCATCGATCACATAATATTCATATCCCCTTACGAACTCCCTGCCATAACCTAGTCCCCGTTGAAGAAAATAGGGAGGTTGTGGCGTTAGGGTTAACTTCATGGTTAACCCTGAAGCAAAATACCAGTGGTTATAGATCTGCAGGTATTTCCGTAAATTGGTTTTGATAAAAAATTCATTTACCGGTGAAAACCAGAGCCCATTCTGATCCAGCTCAACATCAAAATAGGAACCTTTTAATGGATAGAACTGCACATCCCTGTGATCGTTCTTGTATTGGTAATAGATGCTAAAATAATTGAGAAAGTGAGAATTGTCGGCCGTATAACCGGGAATCTTGAGCAATGAATCCGAAAAAAACCATGCATTGAAACCCACGCGGAACGTATGATGGGCATAAAAGGTAAGACGCAATAACAATTCGGTGAATGCATAGAAGTTCTGCCTCGGAAAATGGTCAGGATCTTTGTAGTAAACCGTCTTGTTGTCATGAGTTTCGACGATTACCTCATGATTCCGGTTGTACTCCGCTCCAAAAGCAATTCCTATGATTTTCCTGCTGTCAAGGTAGGGAATGCGGTAACTGAACCCGAATTTCTGGTTAAATCCGTAATGTATGGGAAACTTCAGGGTCTCATTCCGGCTCCTGACATTTTGGATGGTCAGGTCTATTCCATAAGTAAGACGGTTGAAATCGGTAGTCTCGATCCAGGTATTGAAATTCCGGTCGGAGATCTCGAAAAAGGGCCATGGCCATATATACCAGCGTTCGACCACATGAATCACCACATCCATCTGCACCGGCGATCCTCCCAAAGGAACCGTATCGAAAGTGACAAAGTTAAACAAGGCCGTATTGAAAATATTTTCCCTGCCTGCTTTGAGCATTTGAAAGAACGATGTTTGCCGGACCGTATCCAGTTCATGAAAAGCGAGTTCTCTCAGGATAATGGAAGACCTTGTCCGCATGTTCCCATCTATTGTGATCGAATGGATCACAATAGACCGGGAAGTATCTTGTTCGAGCCCTGTTGAATTAAGCCCAGCAGTTGAAGGTAAGTTGAAAATGAAAAGAAAAAAAAAAGGAGTGAACCGATTGCAGGGGATTTTTTTACGATGCG
>JBEKST010000180.1:0-6320 GCA_049516815.1 Bacteroidales bacterium
GGAATCTTTCCAGAAAGCACAACTGTAATTCATCCGCTTATCGAGCATGTACTGAAAAAGATCGTTTCCCAGGTCGTAATGCTTTTCCCCAAGCAGGAAGGCGCTTTTCTTTGATTGCAGGTCGAAATATCTTATAGCCAATATTTTCAAAGCGACTGAAAGCCTTGGCCTGACTTTGTTTTCCCAATTCATCCTGACTATTCTGAAGATCATCTCATCTACCTGTTCTGCGTCCCACCAGCCGTCCATGTAAGATTCACCTATTCCCAATTCTGCTTCTGTAATAGCTCGTTTGTAGAAACCACTGTTATGCACTCTGATATCCCAGGGATTTGCGCCGTTTATATTGATCCCGGCAAGATTGAGGATTTCCCTGGTTAGATTTTCATACCTGTTGTCCATGATACATACTTTTTTTCTTTACTGATCCCGGCAATCCATTCAGAAGGCCTGACAGATACGTGAATTAAAAAATAAAGATAAGGAAAATATCAACGAATAGCAAGTTGAAATTATAAGTACTTGAAAATATTCCAACTGAACTATGATTTAATTTGTAAAATCCACTCCATGTGACCCCTCTTGACGATTATTGTTCAAAATATTTTCAATAACTTTCCATCGGTTATCAAATAATTATAAGTGTACTTCTCAACAAAACTTATCTTTTTATAAAATTAAAACAGTTTCTAAGTTTACTCGGAAATAAGCATCTGAATCATTCACCATCATTATATTATGACTTCTTCGATACCAATAAATGAGAAAACAAAAACCTCATCCAAATGAATAAAACCTAAAAACCCAAGAATGATGAAAGATTTTTCTTTGTCCAAGACCTACCATCTGATCGAGCCTTGCCCGGTCGTGATGGCGACAACGGCTTATAAGGGACGAAATAACATCATGACAATGAGCTGGTACATGATGCTGGAATTTGAACCACCTCTTATTGGTTGTAGTCTCGGTCCCTGGAATTACAGCTTCGAGACGTTGCGTAAAACGAGGGAATGTGTGATCGCTATCCCCACGGTCGATCTTATATCCAAGGTAATTGATATAGGCAATTGTTCAGGCAGGGACGTTGATAAATTTAATGTATTCGGTCTGACACCGGTCAAGGCTAAGAAAGTAACGGCACCACTAGTGGAAGAATGTCTGGCCAATCTCGAATGTCGGGTGGTGGATACCAAAATGGTGAGCAAATACAACTTCTTCATCTTAGAAGCAATCAAGGTCTGGACTGATCCGAAACGCAAGGAACGCCGGACTTTTCATGCCAATGGTGATGGCACTTTCGTGGTCGATGGTCGGACGATGAACCTTAAGAAGAAAATGGTGAAATGGCAAGGTTTATTGTAACCAGAAGTCTATTCCTGCTTTCGCTGCCTGCGCGTGTTGATCCTGTCTTTTGATATGGTATAAGTGTCCATCTTTGACAAATTTGGCCCCTGTCTGCTTGAAATAAAATGGAACTCTTTTATCAATGCATTGGGTTCTAATGTCAAGTACCCAATCATAATCACAAATACGGGCATTATTTCCAGACTCTCCACCCACAATTACTTCTTCTATGGAAGGAAGCAACCAGTGGGAAAGAATAATATGCTCCAGCAAAGGCTCACAGATAATGGCTTTATGCTTTATGGGCATACTTAGAAGAATGGGCAGGCGGTAATCGGCCATGTCTTGGGTTTCACAGGTTGAACAAATTGTTACATTATTGTAGCCATCGCTCCAATCCTGTGGGAGATTTACGCTAAAACGGTCGATTCGTTTTGTAATAATATAAAACTGCAAATCGCTTCTTATTCGAATCATTTTCCATGCGTCAATCCGCCAAGCATCAGCTTCCTCAAGAAAAAAGTCAGAAGTAAAACAAGTAAATACCGTTTCACCAGTCGATAGTTTATATGCGCCGTTACGTTTTCGCTTCAATGGTAAATCGAAATCTGCGGTTTTTGTTACACTGGAAGCATCCCTGTTGAATGCAGCATCGAAACGATATACATAACAGTTTTTACAACCCGCACTTATTTTGTGACAACCATGCCATAGATTCCATTTAGCCATCTGTTTTATCCTCTTTCATTATGTATTTTCGATATCCACGCAAAGCGTAAACATTATCTAACCTTGTTTAAATAGTAATATCCTGATATTACGAATCGCGAATTCTCATTCAAAAGTAAATCATTCATCGGTCATTGTAAATTCTTGCTGCAATCCCTTGCATTTCTCCACATTACCAGATTAACTAATTGCAGGCAGAATCTATTAGCGGAATAAGATCGGATGACAGGAATTTTTATCTTTACTTCAGATTAAACAAGTAAAAAATCAAGATTATGGGAAAAAATGTTGCTTTAGTATTATCTAGCGGTGGGGCCCGTGGTTGTGCTCACATTGGGGCGATTAAAGTATTGAAAAAGTCCGGCTTCAATATTACTTCTGTAGCCGGCACTTCTATGGGCGCTCTGGTTGGAGGAATCTATGCCACAGGTCAGCTTCAACAATTTGAAAAATGGATCAGTTCGCTTGATATTATGGAAGTACTAAGGTTGACCGATTTTTCAATCAGTAAAAAAGGATTGGTGAAAGGAAAAAGAGTAATCAAAAGGATCAAAGAAATTGTACCCGAAAGGAACATCGAAGATTTGCCTATCCCTTTTTGTGCAATTGCCACCGACATCATCAACGGAACAGAAACCTTGTTCATAAAAGGAAACCTATATGATGCCATCAGAGCATCGATATCCATACCAACTGTTTTTCAACCCCTGAAAATTGATGAGCAGTACTATGTTGACGGAGGTCTGTTAAACCCTGTTCCGGTTAACCGGGTTAAAAGACATGATGGTGATTTGCTCGTGGTAGTTAATGTAAGTTCTCCAATACCTTATGAAAAAAAGAAGGATGAAAATGAACCAATTATCGTGAAGAGACAATTAAAACATATAAATCTGATTAAAAGTAAACTCAACAACTTAATTCCTACAAAAAAAAATGATGATATTGGTATTTTCAATCTGACCAATAGAAGCATAGGCACAATGATGCGGAAAATAACAGAACTCACTTTGGAAAAGTACCAACCTGATTTATTGATCAATATTTCAAAAGAATCGTTTAGTACTTATGATTTTTATAAAGCAAAAGAGATCATAAAAGAAGGCGAATTGGCAACACTGAAAGCTTTACAGCAAAATGTTGTTTTTCAATCTAACTTAAACAGAAGATGACTTCCAAATAAATGAAGAGTAAGAAAGAATTATTCCTTTACCTGGTTCTCTCCTTTACGCTTTAGATAATCATTGAAAGCCTGCTCTCCTTCTTCATTCCAATACTGATCATAGTAGCTCCATTTTGAACCATAAGAATAATCCTTACAATTTTTAACATCCTTCATGTAATGTCTATGTTTCCATGGTCCAAAATTGTGCCGGCTACTGTTGTGGGGACCATGATGAAAACTTCCGAATAGGAGTCTGCCAAGTATAGCAAGACCGACCGCCTGCCAGTATGTAATGATACCAAGGTGGAAAATGACAGGCATCAGCCAGTTCCAGAGCCACATCACAACCGCACCAAAAAGAAATGCGAATGCTGTAAATCCAATAACACCCAGTATAATCCATCCTACGCGGCGTTTCCTTCCACCACAACGATATCTGTTTTCAAATTTATTTTCTGTTGTTTCCATAATTTATCATTTTTGATTGTTTAATAATATCTTGTATAATTTTGAAAGAGCCCTGTGTTTGCGTGAAAGTAAAGTGCCCACCGGAACATCCCATTCCCCGGAAAGTTCTTCATAGGTGTGCTGCTCAAACTCTGTCGCGATGATTACCGCTTGTTCATCAGGTCTTAATTGTGAAATCGCCAGTTGCAGTAATTCCGGTTCTATGTTCGTGTAATCCTTTTCTTCCGTTAATGTTTCATCTCTTACCATATTAAGTAAATAATTTTCGTTTTTTCTATCCGTGAAGCTCTCAATCGATACAGTTCTTTGCTTTTTCTTCTGGTAATCGATGATTCTATTCTTTAACGATTGGTAGATATAACCGGTTAGATTCTCAATTTGGGTATCCAGATCAAGTCTGTTGATTAATCCCACCATGACATCTTGAACAATGTCTTCCGGAGAAGTTTCAAAAAAACGATCTTCGAGGTTTATCCTGACAAGATTGACTAGTTTCTGGTATTCATTCCGGAAGAACCGATCCAAAGACTTTTTCTGAAGTTCCTTTTCCATGATGTTATAGACGGGTTGGAGTGATTTTATTGCAGTGAAATGAAAAATAAAATTCCTTATTGAGTAAAGATACTATTCCTGTGATGATTATCTAAGTCATCGTAGTATCTGGATAATAAATTGTGGGTTGTTTTATAAGAAAACCAAAACCGTATCCTGAAGCTGATGTTTCCGGGTGGTTTTTACATCGATCTTGTTAACCAAAAATATATGACCGATAAAGTTAACAGTCTGTTTCGTCTAAACGTAGAATTATCAAGGGTTTTCGAAGATAGTAAAAAATTTTCCCCGCTGAAAAGAGCGAGGAATCCGATTCAGTATACTTAACTGCCCAATTATCTAACTTTAGAATGATTCCGGATTACTTGAAAGTGGTTGATTTATTGAGGAAATGCAGTTTTCTCAAAATGCCATTTAATGACCGCTGTGCCAGGTGGTAATCGTTGGTATTATGATGTGTTATTGCCACTTACATTGAAACAGGTGATCTTAAAAATAAAAGCGCAAAAATCAGGCTTTTGGTACAACTTTACCTTTTATTTGCAGGACCACCGGCTGATCACCGGCATTCATCCTGACAGTGACTGATTTATTAAAGTTCCCAACCACAGCCGCATTATAGGTTGCAGAGATGGTAGTGGATTTTCCCGGGAGGATAGGATCTTTTGAATAGGCAAGATTGGTGCAGCCACAGGAAGCCGTTGCAGATGCAATGATCAACGGTTCATTCCCATCGTTGGTCAAGACAAATGAAGCAGTTCCGGGGGTACCCTGGACCAGGTCTGTAAATTCAAACAGGGTCTTGTCAAATCTGGCGACAGGTCCATTTACCTTAATCTGTCTTTCCGGTTTGAGCATCGTATCCCTTTTTGCACTTTGTGCAAAAGAATTCGTAAAAGCAATGAATAGCGCGACGGCTAAAATAAAAGCCATTTTTTTCATAGGATGAGTTTTTAAAGTTTCACTTGCAAAGATCATGTAGGAACTGCCAAACAGGCGTTAACAGGTAGTAAATGTTTGTAAACGACATGTAAAAGTTTGTGAATGATATGTAAAAACAAATCAGGACAATTAAATTTGTGTACTTTTATTTTGAAATTACTAAAAAAACTGATAGGGTTTAAATCCTCAAATTGCAGTTATGCGCAGGCAACAGGTTCGTTTTGTGGTTTTGCTTGGAGCGATCTCGATCATTGGGATCCTTTCCGTCCAATCCTACTTTTTATTCAAAGCCTGGAATATTAAGGAAAAACAATTGACCCAAAGCCTGGTCATAGCCCTTAAAACGGTTGCTGAAAAAATATCGCGTCTTAATCAAACGACTTTACCTTATGGAAATCCGGTCAGGCAAATAACCTCCAATTATTTCGTCGTCGATGTGGACTGCGTGATTGATGCCAATGTTCTTGAATACTACCTTAAAAGTGAATTCGAAAAACTAAACATCAAGACTGATTATGAGTATGCAATATACGATTGTCATACCGACCGCATGGTTTACGGGGATTATATCTCTGTTACAGGTTCTGGTGAAAAACCCCGGTTAGGGAATAACCTGCCCAAGTACCATGAATACCTCTATTATTTCGGTATCCGTTTCCCCGGTCTTCGCAGCACTATTGCAGGGGATATGACTCTTCTTTTCTTTTTTTCTGCCATCCTGGTGATATCGGTGTTTTTTTTCGTTTATGCCATCTTTATTATTCTTCAGCAAAAACGACTTTCGGAATTGCAGCGAGATTTTATCAATAACATGACCCATGAATTCAAGACCCCCATTTCAACGATCAATATTTCCGCTGATGTAATTACTCAACCTGAAATTTTGCAGGATCCGCAGCGACTTTATAAATATGGCGCTTTTATCCGGCAGGAAAATCAGCGACTTAATTTGCTGGTCGAAAAAGTACTCCAGATTGCCCGGATAGAAAAAGGAGGAGTGCAATTAAAAATGGAAAAGATTGATCTGAATTCACTGATTAAGACAATTGCTGATAACTATCAGACCAACCTGCGACCCGGGACAAAGATGGAGATCTCTTTGAACCCGGAGATTGGACAAATT
>JBEKST010000181.1:0-6266 GCA_049516815.1 Bacteroidales bacterium
GTCCCGGAGCGTCATAAGCTGAGGCCCCAGTGTGTCAGCGGAACTTTGTGCCTTTGCAAATTGGGTCGGTACCAGGAAAACCATCATTCCCAAGGCAAAAATTGAGAGAAAGATTTTTTTCATTTTCATAGAGATTTATTTTTTTATGAGGCAAAGGTAGACCCGGTAATAAAAGCCGCTGTTAACGGGATATTACCATTGTGTTAAATAATTGTGAAGAAGGATAGGTATTTGGTATTAGGTACTGGGTACTGGGTTTGAGAACTGGGAATTACCTGATTGCCGCAGGCTGGGTTGTGGGATGTGGGATGTGGGATGTGGGATGTGAGATGTGAGATGTGGGATGTGGGAAAGGTCAGACCACAATCATAACACTTAACACTTAATACTTAACACTTAATACTTAACACTTATATGTGAAGACTGATATTTGATGCCAGGATTGAACGGCGAATTGCTTCCTGTATGCCTTTGATCTTCCGGTACAGATCGGACAAAGGCTCTTTGAATTCCGTGATCTCCCTGATCCTGGAACGTATTTTTAAGAAATGCTCATGATTTATAAAATTCTTATCAATCATCCGGCAGGTCCTCATAATAGCAAGTAACATCAGATCTTTTCCTGACAATTCCTGCTCGCCCTTAAGTTTCAAATATAATTCAGAAAGTACCTGCTTTTTAATTTCAAAATTCACCAGCGGATATTTATCCTGGTAAAAAATCCAGAGGAACCGGTATTCCTCCTTTTTCAGGATGTTTTTGTTGACAAGATTTTTCAGCAATGATCTCCATTTCAATCCACTTTTATAAACAAGTCGTTGGATTGATTTTTTAAGTGTCATGCTTTTTTTCGATTTTCTTAATACTTCCAGCGCAACGTCCATCACTTTATCCCCTGTCTCCTTGGTGCCGGTAATGCGAATCAGGTCACAACTGATTTCGATTTCCCCGGATTGTTCCAGTTCAAATAAAACAGCTCCGGCAAGTCCGAATTTTATCCGCTGTTCGGAATTCCCGAACCATCCCTTATCATTCAGGGCGAGAAGGACGATCGTTTCAAAAAAAGAAAGGGCGCTATTTTTTTCTTCTTTTTCCATTTTTCACTTCGGGGAATAAAGTTAATTCTTTTTAACCAGGAAAAGCACATTAAAGTACCAGCCGGAACAATAAAAAGAGTCCCCCTGAGAGTATAATAGTGACTGGTACGGTGAAAATCCATGCTGCAAGTATATTTTTCACGGTATTCATCCGGAGGTTTTGTCGTCCTTCGCCGGCAACCATCGCACCCGCGACACCGGATGAGAGCACATGCGTGGTGCTCACAGGTAACCCGAGCCAGGAAGAAACCCCGATCGTACTGGCAGCAATGATCTCAGCACTTGCACCCTGGGCATAGGTAAGATGCGTTTTCCCGATCTTTTCACCGATGGTAACTACGATCCTTTTCCAACCGATCATCGTTCCCATTCCAAGCGAAAGCGATACCATAAGGATCACCCAGCGCGGTGCATATTCTGTATGCGTTTTGATTTTCTTAATGTTGGATTTGAGAATGGCAATATCGACCGGCCTCAAAGAGGTTTTTGCCTTTTGGTCAGATTCTTTCAGGATTAGATCAACATTCTTTGCAATGAGAAAGATCGATTTACGGATATCGAAATTTACATCTTTATCCATTTGTTTAATAGAAGTTTTTCCTTGTAACCGACTGATAATAAAAAGTAAATTCGAATGAACAACGCGGTAATCTATTCGTTCCTTTTCAGTCAGGGCAAGGGTATCCATCTTCTGCAGTGTCCATTCAATTTTTTTTGCATCCATGAAAAGCTTTTGTGCAGGTTGATTCCGGTCCAATGCAAAGAAAGCAGGGGCAAACGCGATCAGGATGAGCATGATCAAACCCACACCTTTCTGGCCATCATTCGATCCGTGAGCATAGCTGACACTGGTGCAGGTGAACACCAGAATGCTTCGGATCCACATGGGTGGAGGTTTTTTACCCGGTGGTTCCCTGAAAATCTCCTTGTTTTTGATGAGTTTTTTAAGAAGTAACATAAGTACCAGGGCCAAACCAAAACCAAAGACAGGTGAAATGAGCAAAGAAAGTCCAACCTCTGTAACTTTGGTCCAGTTCAATGCAACTTCATGATTTCCTGGAAGAAGGATGAACGCGATCCCTACACCGAAAATGGAACCGATGAGGGTATGCGAGCTTGAACAGGGAATGCCGAAATACCATGTTGATAGATTCCAGATAACCGCGGTCAGGATCAGGGAAAGAACCATCGCAACGTTATGCGCCAGGTTCCGGTCGATGATAACGTCAATAGGAAGAAGGTTGATGATGCCAATGGCAACTGCGATCCCGCCTATATTAACCCCGATAAAATTCCATATCCCCGACCAGATGACTGCCACTGTGGGTTTCAGGGAATGGGTGTATATAACCGTTGCTACTGCATTGGCGGTATCATGGAATCCATTGATGAATTCAAATGTACAAGCTGCCAGTAAACATGTGATCAGGAAGAAGGTATAGGTAATATTAAGTCCGAACATGGGTCAATCGATTGGTTAGGCAAAAGTAGAAACTCCGATTAAGATAGAAAATAATAAAGACAAATATATTTTAATCTCCCGGGATAATCGGTAGTTTTTTTGAGAATATTACTTTTTACTAACAGACAAATTTGATAACCTCTCCGGACTTGGCATCACTGCAATCTGGATCTCCCCCATGCATGAATGCTTTGTATAGTTGTCGGTTATTAAGTGAATAAATGAGTTGTCAGGGATTTCAATGGGTCAGCACTCTTTCACAATCATGAACAGAGAGATATGAATTGATGTCACGCTTTGATTTATGCCGGTTAATAATATCTTCATACTTTATATTGACTTCATCCACTATCGATTCCCAGTGCCGGTAAATGGATTTACGGGCACCTTCTCCGGCCCGCTTAATTGCCGCAGGATTTGATTTCAGTTCCATGATTTTTTCTGCCAGCGAAGCTGCACTATTATTGATTAGGAACCCATTCACATCTTCCATGATCCCTTCTGCAGAGGAGGTATTTCTCACTACGATAGAAGGAACATCAAATGCGGCTGCTTCCCGCATTACAAGCGGGGCATTATCATAAACTGAAGGAAAGATGAAGAGATCTGCACATGCATAGAGATGTTTCATAGTTGATCGTTCTGTTATCACTCCCAGGAATACTACATTTTCAGTTAGACCGTTCTGACGCACCAGTGTTTTCATCTCTTCAGCAGCATACCCTTCTCCTGCAAAAACCATCCTAAATGATTCTTTCTTTTCTTTCAGGATCTTCAAGGAATCAATAATTGTAAGAACATTTTTTTCCCACCTGTGCTGCCCGACAAAAAGCAGGATAAAATCATCATCTTTTGCCTTGATATCTTCAAGTCCTTTGTTCCGGTATTTAAGGTATTTTGCTTTCTCCGGGATATCAAAGTCGGTTCCATTCGGTATGATTTCATACTCACCAGTGAATCCGTATTCTTTCAGTGTCGCACCTGTCGCCCGGTTCGGAACCCATACCACATCAACACTATTGTAAAAATCCATGGTCAGGGTCATCATAAATTCGACAAACATTTCACCAGGCAATGCCTTCTTGAAATCGTCACGATATTTTGTATGGAATGTCGCAACCAAGGGAATATCAAGTTTTTTTGAGAGCTTAAGTGCCAGTTGACCGCTGATGAACGGACAATGTGCGTGGAGAATGTCAAAATTATTTTTTGCCAGTTTTTTCTTAAATTTGAAGTCAATCATGGGTAACCCTACCCTGTATGGATTCATGCCAGGTAACAGGACCGATTTGAACCGGATCACTTTATAATCGACGCGATCTTTGTAGTCATTAACATTTGGGGCAACCAGGCTGGCTTTTCCATGTTTCAGGTTCATCCAGTAGGCATAATTATGAGCAGTAATCCCCACTCCGTCCATGATCGGGAAATAGGAATCATTGAATTGACAAGAATTAATTTTCATGATACAGGGTTTGAGACAAAGGTACTTGTACACGAACCCAATAACGTTAAAAAAACATTATGTTAATATTAAGTAAATGTGAATATCTGGAGTTCAGGAATAATATGAAAGAGCTTAACCAGAATACTGAACCGTTAAGAAATAAACGTCACTTTCGTTCTTGGCCTTACAATGGCCCGTTTAAACGGAAATTTTGGATAACCTGCAATCATCGATTCCACAACTTCATTTCCTTCCGGGATCCTGAATAGCCGGCGGAGGGGCTTGCTTTGGTTGATGGCAGGGCTGATCAGCCCGATGACGGTAGCGCCAAGTCCCAGTGAATGGGCCGCCAGGAGTGAATAGGTCAAACAAATATGGGCATCCGCAGTGTGCTCTTCCGCCCCTTTCTTTGCATGGAACAGGATCAGGACAGGCGCATTCCGGGTGATATCGTCGTTTCCGGTCGAACTATCATACAATCCTTTATTAACATGCGGAATAATGAAATTTACCAGTGTGTTTGAGACTTCCTTCGGCATGGAACGCAGGATGAGCCAACCCAGGAAAGGAACCTTCAGGATCTTTGCCAGTTGAATATACATCCTGGACATATATGGGAACGCTTTTTCGATCACTTTTTTATCATTCACAACTGTGATCTCAACATTGTCGGGATTCACACCGAAAGGAGCCATCGATAAGGCATCGATGATCTTCTGCAATTCCTCTGCGGGAACCTGTTTATCCTTGAAAATCCTCACAGACCGCCGCGCAAGCAGGAAATCCATGAATGCTTTATTATTCCATTCCGCCTGGGGCAATGGTCTGAAATTAGTCTCATAAGATAATCCTTCAATGGAGATTGCGGCAGTCTCGCACATCGCCATGCAATGGCCGCATCGGAGACAGATTTCAACCTTGTCAGTTTGAAATAATATTTCCTTTTTCTCATTTTTTGCTGGTATTGCAGCAGGACAAATGGTGATGCACAATTCACATCCTGTGCAAAGGGATAGGTTGATTTTATTCGCCGTTAAGGGCTTCTGTTGGATAGTGCCTGACATTGATGTAATATTTAGCTGTAAAAGTACAATTTACCCTTTCCATTCGCAATTCACAGAAAAAAATGTTCCACATAATGAATTATTTTTGCGACCGGTGAGAAATCAATCAGTATATCCGCCGTCCGCCATCATTTTCCTTAATAATGCTATTCTTAGTTGTTTAATTCGTAAGAAAATTCTATTTTTGCAGGCTTAAAAAAAGAAGGGTTACCGAAACATATCTATTTTATTTAAATCAGAGTCTCATGCAGAATAAAGGTGCTATTAAATTTTTCGCGATCATTTTTGCATTGGTTTGTTTATTCCAGCTTTCCTTTTCATTCATCAGCTACCATTATCAAAGTAAGGCCGATGTTTATTCAAATGCTCCGGTGGCAAGGCAAATGGCGATACAACTTGCAAAGGGAAATTCATTGAAGCAGCAATTTCTCTTGGATTCCATAGTAAAATCAAGGCTCGAGTATTTCAACGATTCCATGGCTAACATTCCGGTGTTTAACATCCTGATCAAGAAATACACTCTGAAAGATATTCGTGAAAGGGAAATCAATCTGGGACTCGATTTAAAAGGAGGTATGAATGTAACCATGGATGTTTCGGTACCCGATATCATCCGTGCCTTATCCGGGAACAGCCAGAATCCGATTTTTGTAAAAGCGCTGCAGAAAGCGCTGGAAAAAGAAAAATCCAGTACAGCCGATTTCGTTGACCTGTTTGCACAGGCCTTCAAAGAAACGGATCCCAATGCCAAACTTGCATCGATCTTCAATACAGTGGAATTAAAAGACAGGATCAATTACAATTCCACCAATGATGAGGTGATCAAGATCATCCGCGATGAAACTAATGCCGCCATCGATCGTACCTTTAACATCCTCCGTACCCGTATTGACCGTTTCGGGGTTACTCAGCCAAACATCCAGAAACTGCAAACGGCCGGCCGGATCCTGATCGAGCTTCCCGGGATCAAGGAACCGGAACGTGTCCGGAAACTATTGCAGGGGACTGCCCAGCTCGAATTCTGGGAAACATACCAGTTTCCTGATCTTGCCACATCCTTTAATGAAGCTGATAAAAAACTTGTTTCCATTCTCAATACCGGGGCTGATACTACCAAAGCCGACAGCCTGAAGAAGGATACTACTAATCTTATTAAAAAGTTATCAAAGCTGCCGGCACTGATTGAAAAGAAAGAA
>JBEKST010000182.1:0-6241 GCA_049516815.1 Bacteroidales bacterium
TCTATGAGCGATACCGTGATTTCCAGGAAAACATCAATTGGATTCCCTTCCAGACGGTCATAGAAGGCCTGGATCCTTTTATTTTTGAGCAGTGGATCCCGGCATTGGCAGTGGAAAGGATAGAGGAGAAACTCCTACTGCTGAAAAGGAGCCTCGAGGCCAGTAAATTCGACTGGGAAGAAACCTTTTTCAGGAACCTGGCAAGATCATTTGGTTTCAGGATCAATGCCCAGCCATTTGAGTTGCTCGCCCGGTCGCTGCCCTGGAAGCTGCTTCAAAAGCACCGTGACAACCTGTTTCAGCTGGAAGCCTTTTTGTTCGGGCAGGCTGGGATGCTCGAACAGGATTTCATGGAAGAATATCCCCGTTTACTGCAACAGGAATACCGGTTCTTAAAAGAAAAATATGGTCTTCAGGGAATTCCCGGCTCTTTATGGAAGTTTCTGAGATTACGCCCGTCGAACTTTCCAGCTATCCGAATCGCCCAGTTTGCCTGTCTCATCCATCATGCAAAGGATCTTTTTCTTTCCGTGCTTGAAAGCCGGGATCCCCGGGAGATGGACGATCTTTTTAGCGTACAGGCTTCCGGCTACTGGGATACCCATTTTTTATTTGGAAAATGGTCCACGAATAAACCCAAGTTACTCGGTATTGCCTCCATCCAGCTATTGACTGTCAATCTTGTTGCGCCTTTTCTCTTTCTTTATGGTGAAGTAAAAGCACTCCCATCCTATAAAGAGAAAGGACTGGCATTTCTTGAACTTCTGCCCCCGGAAAGCAATTCCGACATCAGCCATTGGAACGAGATCGGGATCCCTACGCCGGATTCATTGCATACCCAAGCCCTCCTTCAATTAAAAAGCCGCTACTGTGATAAGAAGCGATGCCTGGAATGTAGGATCGGGAATCAGTTGCTGACGAGCTGATAAGCTAACGAGCTGACGAGCTGACGAGCTGATGAGTTGGCGAGTTGATGAGTTGGCGAGTTGATGACTTTATAAACTTTATAAACTTTATAAACTTTATGAACTTTAAAAACTCTGTGACCTTGTGACTCTGTAACTTTATTATAAAATGAAACTCAGTACCATTGTCAAAGATTACCTCACATTTAACCGGATGGAACAGCGTGGCATTTTTGTATTGCTGACAATCTTGTTCCTGCTTGTGATTGCCAATGAGGTCGTGCCACTTATTGTTACGCCAAAACCCGTGGATCTGTCGGGGTTTGAAAAGGAGGTTGTGGCATTTGAAAAAG
Source organism: Bacteroidales bacterium (assembly GCA_049516815.1). GTDB lineage: Bacteria > Bacteroidota > Bacteroidia > Bacteroidales > FEN-979 > FEN-979. The sequence continues at coordinate 1,259 of JBEKST010000182.1, forward strand.
CGGTCAGGATTGAAGATTCTCTGGATGAGTTGGCCAGGAAATCAAAATATAAAAAATTCCGGTCTTATGCTGCATACCCTGGTAAGGATTCGTCGGGCATGAATAAGCCTTACCCGAAAGAGGTCTTTGTGATTGATCTCAATTCGGCAGATACCTTTGAATTGCAGCGACTGAGGGGGATAGGTCCTGCTTTTGCGCGTAGAATTGTAAAATACCGGGAGAGGCTGGGAGGATTCACCGACAGATCGCAACTGCTTGAGATTTGGGGAATGGATACTTCAAAGTATAACACTATCAAAGAACACCTTGCAGTAAACCCGGATTCGGTTCACCCTGTCAACCTGAACACCGTTACATTCAAGGAATTGCTTGCCCATCCTTATTTCCCTTTTGAGATCACTAAAGCGATCATGCTTTATCGTAAGGAACATAAAAAGTTTGTAAGTACCGGGGAATTAAAAAACATCAAGGCCATTTCTGATTCAGCCTACCGGAAGATGAGAGCTTACGTTAAGGTTGAATAGAAAGTTATAAGTTATAAAGTTTATAAAGTTAATAAAGTCATAAAGTAACTAAGTTGATGACCATTTTCCTGCCCATCCAGCATCCCGCATCCCCCTCGGGAATAAAATTCGTAATTCATAATTCATAATTAATCTTCTATTCCTTGTACTCATAGTTGTACGTTGTTCCTCCTGGTTGTCCGCTATCATCCGGCCCTTCATCGTTATTTTCTTCTTCGTTTTCATCCTCTTCCTCATCATCTTCCCATTCATAAACTTTTCCGTGCGGTCCTGAATTCCGGTAATAAACTGCCAGCACAGCCCCGGCAAGTAATCCCATCAGGTGCGATTCCCAGGAGATCGGCTGATGAGGAAACAATTGAGGGAAAATTCCCCATATCAATCCTCCATATAAAAAAGCGATCAAAAGCGTAATTGCCATCAATCTGGAATCCCGGCGGATAATGCCGCTTAAAAAAAGAAAAGATGCCAGTCCGTATACAACACCACTGGCACCGACATGAACAGAATCTCCCCGTGCGAAAACCCACACCCACAAACCTGTAGTAAGCCAGATCAGCCAAAAGATCTTCCATGCGATGGGGCGGTAGAAATAGAAGAGCAATCCTCCCAGGAAGAAGAAAGGGAGGGTATTGGCCGAAAGGTGGGAAAAATTGGCATGAAGCAAGGGAGCAAAAAGAATACCGGGCAGTCCTTTCCAGGTCAGGGGCGTTAATCCGTAAACTTCAAGATCAGTATTAAAAATTACTTCAAAGATCTTTACCAACCACATGAAGAGGACAAAGATTCCCGGGATGACCAGGCTGCGGAGCATTCTCTTTTGTTCCTCTTGCATCGGCGGTATACTTATTTGACCGGATCTTCGTTTCTAAAAGTTAGTTAAAATTAGTTAAAAAGCTTTTACGTTTATACAGTCCAAAAAAATATCTTACTTTTGAACCCCTGAAACCATTACTAATTAAGCCTTGCATGATACAAAATAAAATTTTTAGCAGTGTGGGTCGGTATATCTTTCCCGTCGTAATTTTTATCATTCTATCGATTTCCGGATCCGGGCAGAACAATAAACAGGACCTGAGCGGTGTAAGGAAGTACAATTCCCTGATGCAGATGATCAAATTCGCCTATGTCGATTCGGTGAATGAATCAAAACTGGTTGAGAAAGCCATCGTGGAAACATTGAAAGAACTTGATCCCCATTCCATGTACATTTCGAAGAAAGACCTCCAAAGGGCCAATGAAGAACTGGTCGGTAATTTTGAAGGGATTGGCGTTCAGTTCGAGATACTCAGGGATACGATAAACATTGTTCATCCCATTCCCGGTGGTCCTTCAGAGCGACTGGGAATCCTATCGGGAGATAAGATCATTAAAATTGAATCGGAGAATGTTACCGGCAAGAAGATTACCAACCAGTTTGTTTTCGATCGTTTACGAGGCAAAAAAGGCACCAAGGTCAACATTTCCATTTACCGTTCCGGGAAAAAAGACCTTATCGATTTTACCATTATCCGCGACAAGATCCCCATCAACAGCATCGATGCATCATACATCATTCAGCCCGGTATCGGGTATATCATCCTGACACGGTTCTCTTCCACCTCCATGAAAGAATTCACTGATGCCATGGCGAAGCTGAAAGAAGAGGGGATGAAGAGCCTGATCCTCGATTTGCGTAACAATGGCGGAGGCTATATGAATACTGCTATTGACCTGGCAGACCAGTTCCTGGAAGCAAAAAGACTCATCGTTTATACCCAGGGCCGAATGAGTCCCCGGGAAGATTATTATTCCACGGGAAAAGGAATGTTCGAGAAAGTGAAACTGGTGATCATGATCAATGAAAATTCAGCATCCGCAAGCGAAATCGTTTCAGGCGCCATCCAGGACCTTGACCGGGGCATCATTGTCGGCCGCAGGTCGTTCGGAAAAGGACTTGTGCAAAGGCCTTTCCAATTGCCCGATAGCTCGGAAGTCAGACTGACCACCGCCCGCTATTATACTCCATCCGGCCGTTGTATCCAGAAATCGTATTCGGAAGGTGTAGATAAATATTATGAGGATTTTACAACCCGTTTAAAACATGGGGAGATGGAAAATTCCGACAGCATCAAGTTCCCGGATTCTTTGAAATTCCATACTTCCAAAGGCCGCATTGTCTATGGCGGTGGAGGAATTATGCCAGATGTTTTTATTCCGCTTGATACAACACCCTTTACCGATTATTTTCTTAACCTCCGAAGAAAAAATGTGATCAACCTGTTCGTAGGGGATTATGTAGATAAATACCGCAAAGATCTCAAGACAAAATATCCGGATTTTGACACGTTCGATAGAAAATTCATCCTCGATGATGAATTCATGAAAGATTTTCTGGCACTGGCAGAAAAACAGGGAGTGAAGATGAATGAGAAAGAGTATGGACTTTCGGAAATTCTCATTAAATCACAGATCAAATCGTTGATCGTGCAGAAGCTCTGGGATGTAAATGACTCCTATAAGATCATTAACCAGGAAGATAATGAAGTGCAGAAAGCGATCGGGATTATAAATAATGATGCTCTTTTTAATAAAATGGGGATCCAACGATAACGAGCTTCTTCTAACGTCTCAAATTTATTAAGTACTATTCCCGTATTGAATAACAGACCAACTCCTTTCCTTTACATCGCTCTTCCTGTTATCAACGAAGCGGAATTTCTTCCATGGATCCTCGGATGCATGATACGCCAGGATTACCATAAATTCAGGGTTTTTATCTGTGTCAACCAACCGGATGAATGGTGGGAAAACCCTGTGAAAAAGCACATTTGCGAAGCCAATGTTGAAACTCTCCGAACCCTTGAAAAATTCAGTGGAATTGATCTGACAATGATCGACCGGTGCACTCCCGGAAACGGGTGGAAAGGAAAAAAGCACGGCGTAGGGTGGGCCCGGAAAACGGTGATGGATGCTATCAATAAAGTTGCCAAAGCGAAGGATATCATTGTTAGCTTAGATGCCGATACCACTTTCCGTGAAAATTATTTTTCCTCTCTTGCAGAAAATTTCTCTGATCATCCCGATGCTGTTGCCATCGCGGTTCCTTATTTTCATCAGCTGGTGGAAGATGAAGCTGCAAACCGTGCGATGCTACGATACGAGATCTATATGCGGTATTATTCCCTGAACTTATGGAAGATCGGCAGCCCCTATTCTTTTATGGCACTGGGTTCGGCCATGGCTTTTCCCCTATGGGCATATCGTGCCGTTGGCGGGATGACGCCCAAAATGAGTGGAGAGGATTTTTATTTTCTTCAGAAGCTCAGGAAATACGGGAAGATGCTCTTCTCCAACCCTGAAAAAGTCTACCCGGCAGCTCGTTTTTCCGATCGTGTTTATTTCGGAACCGGCCCTGCCATGATCAAAGGGAACCAGGGCGACTGGACGAGTTACCCGATCTATTCTTTTCATTATTTTGATGAGATCAGGATGACAACAGATCTTTTCACGGAGTTCTTCCGAAAAACAAAATCAACTCCGGTTGTCAGTTTTCTCAGGCAATTGCTCAAAGAAGAGGATCCTTTTCAGCATCTCCGGGAGAATTTCAAAGATCCTGCAACATTTACCAGGGCATGCCATGAAAAATTTGACGGCTTACGGATCCTTCAATACCTTAAATACAGGCAGAACATGGAATCCCAAGCCGATGAGAAGCATCTTTTGGAGTTTCTTTCACGGTTTTATCCGGATGAAATCAAGGCGGTGATGCCAAATGCTGAGAGGTTTTCTTTTGCCAAATCAGCAATACAAGAACTGAATCTGATAAGAATATTCCTTATGAAAAAGGAAGAAGAATACCAGGCTAACTCAGTACTTTCGTTACCAGGTCAGCTGCTTCCTTGAGTGTGATTGCAGAGTGTACGTGCAACCCCGAATCATCGATGATCTTCTTGCCTTCGATGGCATTGGTTCCCTGTAAACGCACGATGATCGGGATGTTGATCTCTCCGATATTTTTATAGGCATCCACGATGCCCTGAGCTACGCGGTCGCACCGCACGATCCCTCCGAAAATATTAACCAGGATGGCTTTTACGTTGGGGTCTTTCAGGATGATGCGGAAACCTTCTTCGACGCGTTTGGAACTGGCAGAGCCGCCTACATCCAGGAAGTTAGCCGGGTCTCCGCCCGACAATTTGATAATATCCATGGTGGCCATGGCAAGCCCTGCCCCGTTCACCATACAACCCACGTTCCCGTTGAGTTTTACGTAATTCAAGTCATTACGGGTCGCTTCAACTTCGATAGGATCTTCCTCGTCGAAGTCACGCATCGCGGAAATATCATGATGGCGGAACAAAGCGTTGTTGTCGATCACAACTTTCGCATCGGCCGCAAGGATCTTGTTGTCGGATGTTTTGAATACAGGATTGATCTCGATCAGAGAAGCATCGCATCCATCATAGGCAGCATAGAC
>JBEKST010000183.1:0-6188 GCA_049516815.1 Bacteroidales bacterium
GGTTTACAATGTCGACCTGACCTATATCACTTCCCGCGGGAAATGGTATTATTGTTCCTGGAAGGGTAATATTGAAAAATCAGGGGGAATAGCAACAAACATCGGCATTCATTTTTTTGACCTTCTGACATGGCTCTTCGGAGAGGTAAAAGAAAACACGGTTCACTTACTTAAACCGGAAAAAGCTGCCGGAATGTTGCATCTTAAAAATGCCCGTGTCCGCTGGTTCCTGAGCCTGGATTACCAGGATAATCCGCAAGCAGTTAAGGAAAAAGGAATGCGGACATTCCGCGCACTTACAGTAGAAAACGAAGAAATCGAATTCAGCGATGGGTTTAACGACCTTCACACGGAAAGCTATCGCCAGCTGCTGGCAGGAAATGGATTTGGAATGAAAGAAGCCCGGAGCAGCGTTGAGATCGTACATCAGATAAGAAATTCGACACCCATTGGAATAAAAGGAGATTATCATCCGTTATTAAAGACCATACGGCGATAAACCGGGTATCATCTTACAATACGAAAAACCATGAATATTCTGGTTACCGGGGGAACAGGATACATCGGATCTCATACCGTTGTAGAACTCCAGAAGAAGGGATTTGAAGTCATAATAGCGGATAATTTGTCCAATTCTTCGATCGATGTAGTAGATAACATCGGCAGGATCACCGGAGTTAAACCCATATTTGAAAAAATCGACCTTTCTGAACAAAGAACTACACAGGATCTCTTCAACCGCTATCCCGGCCTGAATGCTGTCATTCACTTTGCGGCATTCAAAGCAGTGGGCGAATCGGTCAGACTACCATTAAAATATTACCGGAACAACCTGGTTTCACTCATAAACCTTCTCCGGGAAATGGAAACCCACGGTATCAGGGATATCGTTTTTTCTTCTTCCTGCACGGTTTACGGTCAGCCGGATGTGCTTCCTGTCACCGAGGCAGCGCCCATAAAAAAAGCAGCTTCTCCTTATGGAAATACAAAACAGATCTCAGAAGAGATCATCACAGATGTAAGTAACGTTACTGCTATACAGGCCATCATGCTCCGTTATTTCAATCCCATCGGCGCTCATGAATCCGCCCTGATCGGAGAGCTTCCGTTGGGTATACCCGAAAACCTGATGCCATATATTACACAAACAGCAATCGGGAAAAGAGAATTTGTGCGCGTGTTCGGAAAGGATTATCATACTCCCGATGGAACTGCTATCCGGGATTATATCCACGTTGTCGACCTTGCAAAGGCTCATGTGATAGCGATCGAACGCATGCTGGAAGGTAAAAACAAACAAAAAATCGAAGTTTTTAACCTGGGAACAGGGATCGGTTATTCCGTATTGGATGTCATCAAATCATTTGAACGTACAACAAAAATAAAATTAGCATACAGGTTCCTGGAGCGCAGGCCGGGTGATGTGGAAGAAGTATGGGCCGATACTAAATTTGCCAATAAGGAATTGGGATGGAAAGCCCAACAGGGACTCGATGAGATGACATTATCGGCGTGGAAGTGGGAACAAAGGTTAGCAGGAATGTAGGAAGAAGGGAGATTGAGGATGGTGAATGGAGAATGGAATAAAAAACATTTGATTATGAAAACGATATTGATAACAGGAGGAGCAGGCTTTATCGGTTCACACGTTGTCCGGAGGTTTGTAAAAAAGTATCCATCCTATAAAATCATTAATCTCGACAAACTGACTTATGCGGGGAATCTTGCGAATCTTAAGGATGTTGAGAACGAACCCAACTACGAATTCGTTAAAGCAGATATCGTGGATGCCCAGGGGATGAATGCGGTTTTTCAGAAATATCCCATTGACGGGGTAATTCACCTCGCAGCAGAATCGCATGTCGACCGCTCGATCAGCAACCCGATGGAATTCATCTTTACCAATATTGTCGGTACTGTTAACTTGTTAAATGCAGCGCGTCTTTCCTGGAAAGAAAAAATGGATCATAAGCGATTTTATCATATTTCAACGGATGAGGTATATGGGTCACTAGGGGAGACAGGTCTTTTTACCGAAACGACTGCCTACGATCCGCGGAGTCCGTATTCTGCCTCCAAGGCCAGTTCCGATCACCTGGTACGGGCTTATTTTCATACCTATAAGCTGCCGGTGGTGATTTCCAATTGCTCAAACAACTATGGTTCCTTCCAGTTTCCCGAAAAGCTGATCCCACTGTCCATAAACAACATCAAGAACAACAAGCCGATTCCGATTTACGGGAAAGGAGAGAACATACGTGATTGGCTGTTCGTGGAAGATCATGCCAGCGCCATCGACCTCATCTTCCATGAAGGAAAATCCGGAGAAACTTACAATATCGGAGGGAATAACGAATGGACCAACATCAGCCTCATCCGTGAACTCTGCAAAATCATGGATCGTAAACTGAACCGGTCCCAGGGTAATTCTGAACAGCTGATCACCTTTGTAAAAGACCGTGCCGGGCATGATTTGCGATATGCCATTGATTCGTCAAAATTTCAACGGGAACTGGGGTGGAAACCTTCCCTTCAGTTTGAGGAAGGGCTGGAAAAAACAGTCGAATGGTATCTTGCTAATGAAGAATGGATGAATAATATCACCTCGGGTGATTACCAGAAATATTACGAAAGCCAATATGTGAAAAGATAAGGGTTAGATCCCTTCCACGGTTACATTCTGCCCGATCTTGGCGATTAATCCCTGCAAAACATTACCAGGACCCACTTCTGTGAACAGGGTAGCTCCGTCAGCAATCATGTTCCGGGTAAGTTGTGTCCATAATACCGGTGCCGTTAATTGGGCAACCAGGTTTTCTTTGATCTTTTCCGGATACGTGACACACTGGGCTGTGGCATTCTGATAAATAGGGCAGACCGGGGGTTGAAAAACTGTTGAATAAATTGCTTCTGCCAGTTCGATCCTGGCAGGTTCCATCAAAGGCGAATGAAATGCACCACTGACTTTCAAGGGCAAGGCTCTGCGGGCGCCTGCAGCCTTCAGCTTCTCACAGGCAATCCCGATCCCTTTCATACTTCCTGAGATGACCAGCTGGCCAGGACTGTTGTAATTTGCCGGAACAACAACTTCATCAATGGATTTGCAGATATCTGCGACCACTGTATCATCAAGGCCGAGAATAGCAGCCATTGTGGAAGGCTCTTTTTCACACGCTTTCTGCATGGCCTGTGCACGCCTGGAAACAAGCAGGAGTCCATCTTCAAATGACAATGTTTTGTTGGCTACCAGTGCGGAAAATTCACCCAGGGAATGGCCGGCAACCATATCAGGTCTGAATTTTTCACCCAACGTAGCTGCCAGTATGACCGAGTGAAGAAATATGGCCGGCTGTGTAACCTTGGTCTGTCTGAGGTCTTCATCAGTACCTGCAAACATCAGGTCGGTGATCCGGAAACCCAGGATCTCATTTGCCTTTTCAAACATTTCTTTTCCCAGCGGTGAATTCTCATACAGATCCCTGCCCATACCGACAAACTGCGCTCCCTGTCCCGGGAATACATAGGCGTGTTTCATTTCTTTAGTTGTTTGGTTATTTGTTGGCTGATGAGGTCACGAACTCACAAGCTGATGGACTTTAGTAATTGACATTTTACTCGTCAACTCATCAGCTCATCAGCTCGCCAACTATTACTTCCTGTCTCCTAAAAACCGCAACAGAAACAGAAACAGGTTGATAAAATCAAGGTATAAGGTTAATGCCCCGAGAATACTCACCTTTCTTACATTCGCATCCTGCGCATTAACGCCAGTTATTCCTGCGCCGATCCTTTTCAGCTTCTGCACATCATAAGCAGTGAGCCCGGTAAAGATCAGAACTCCCAGCACACTGATGATGTACTCCATCATACTGCTGTGCATAAACATGTTGACGACCATGGCAATAATAATCCCAAATAATGCCATAATCAGGATCGACCCGAATTTTGTCAGATCGGTCTTCGTGGTATACCCGAGAACCGCCATGACGCCAAACATTGCCGAGGTAACAGCAAAGGTTTTAAAGACGGATGAGCCGGTATATACCAATAAAATAAAACTAAGGCTCATCCCCATCAGCACGGAGAAAGTGATGAACAATAAGGTCATGATGGCAGGAGAAAGGCGCTGGAATCCCATCGACATGAGTAATACGAATCCCAGGGGAGCCAGCATGACGATCCACCCCAGCATTGATAACCCGGTATATCTTCCATTAGTTATGTTAATTAGACTCCCTATAAGTTCTTTTGATGAGGCAAACCAGTAAGCAGTAACCGCAGTAACGGCCAGGGCCAGTGTCATCCATAAAAACACATTTGCCATGAAGGTTCTTGTAACCGGCAAGGCCTGAGTTGATTTGTATTCCTGTTCAATGATGTTGAATCCTCTGATATTCTGATCCATTTTCGTAAGTTTTAAAATTAATAGTTTCAGCTTAATGTAATTTCGTTCCAATCAGGTGCAGAAACTCCGCACGTGTTTTGTCCCGTTCGAAGGCGCCGATAAAATCGGATGTCGTTGTGACAGAGTTTTGCTTTTGAATTCCGCGCATCGACATACACAAATGTTGTGCCTCAATTACGACTGCCACGCCAAGCGGTTTCAACGTTATATTGATAGCGTCCTTGATCTGTGAAGTCAGACGCTCCTGGACCTGCAAACGACGTGCATAGATTTCGACGACCCTTGCCAGCTTGCTCAGCCCCGTGATATATTTGTCGGGGATATAAGCCACATGCGCTTTCCCGATAAACGGGATCATATGGTGCTCACACAGTGAATAGATTTCTATGTCTTTCACGATCACCATTTCCCGGTAATCTTCCCGGAATTTGGCAGAAGACAGGATCTCGACAGGATCCAGATCATAGCCCTGCGTCAGGAATTGAATAGCTTTGGCAACCCTCATCGGGGTTTTCTGAAGCCCTTCACGATCAGGGTTCTCCCCGATCAGGCGCAGGATTTCTTTGTAATGAAAACTGAGCTGCTCCAGTGTCGCGGCATCATACTCTTCAACTCTCTCGTAATTCATATTCTTTTCGTTCATGGTATTCAGGAATTTCTGAACAAGGTAATGCTTTACTTCCCAAAATATTCTGCCATATTATTCTCTGTTTCTTCAACCCTTATGCAATACAGGATGGTTCCCAAACCTGCAATTTCTCCTTCCAGTTCCTGCCAGATCGAGATCGCCAGGTTCTCTGCAGAGGCCAGTTTCCCTTTCATAAAATCTACTTCCAGATTGATGTTCCTGTGATCCAACGGTAGAATGACCTTCTCATTGATGATACGGCCCAACTCCTTCAGGTTGGCTACAAATCCTGTTTCCTCGCTGACTTCCCCTTTCACTGTAACGTACAGGGCATAATTGTGCCCATGCCAGTTGGGGTTAGAACATTTCCCGAAGACTTTCAGGTTTTGTTCGTCCGAATACTCCGGTCTGAATAGGCGGTGAGCCGCATTAAATCTTTCTTTCCGTGTGATAAAAACCATGCTCATAAAGGAGTGCAAAGGTAGTAATAATTTTTCTATTCAACCTGGTATAGCCCACCTCCGCAATCTCAGATGATCTTGTCAAAAAAATAGAAATTTCCTGGAAAAACTTTAATGCTGTGATGATTTGAAATATGATACCAGGTTGATCACTTCGAAAATCATGTAGCAAAGATAAAGTACAAAAAAGGAAATCGCAAATGCCGCAGCATCCTGCCTGTTATTCAGTAGATAGAGAAAGATCACGCCGATGAATAGAAATAATTTCACCACGGTGACGATGAGGTAGGAATTGATGAACCGGATGAATTTTGTGTTTGCCGAACGGAGAATAAAGTAATAACCGGTAATCGTTACAGCAATAAAAAACACGAATAACCAGGGAAGGGTAGGTGTGATATACCGCGATGGTGCCAGGAATCTGATACCGGTTGCAAATAACCCAAGAACGATTGAAAATATCAGGATTCTGCGGAGGAAGGTAAGATACCCGGAAGATATATTCCATTGCATAACTAAAAAAAAATTACAAATTATGAATTACGAATGAAACCGGTAAAAAAAGATGAATTACGACCAAAGGAAACGACAGCTTAATTCCTATGCACGCTATTCCGGCATGGGGCTTCAGATGCTGGTTATTATCCTGATCGGGGTTTTTGGCGGCTACAAACTGGACCAATGGCTGCATACC
>JBEKST010000184.1:0-6183 GCA_049516815.1 Bacteroidales bacterium
TTTACCAGGTTATCATAGGTTACAGTGACTCCTTCGAGGGCTGCTTTCAGTCCGAATGGATCCACTTTGTCAAAGAAGTCAAATAATTTTTGAAACTGGTCTGGCCCAGCATTGGAAAAAGTTTGCCGGATCAACGGTACCATAGGATTTTGCTCATTCCGTACCGTATGTTTGAGTTCGCTCAACTTCGTCTTGAGCATGTTACGGTATTCTTCATACATTTTAACTGCAATCCATATCCAGAAGATGAGTACAAGAATGAATAACCAATTGAAATGAACCAGATTGAATGCATGGATACTGGAAAAAAGTAAAATTACCACCCCTGTAATGACTGTCCCCAATGCCTTTGGAATTCCCTCAATCTGGTTTTGAAACGGGAGTCGCTGATCGGTTGGGATAGGCTGGTATAGCAATTGAAAAGCCGGTTCATACACTGCACATCTGATGGACCGTTCAAACAGGCGGGCGAGTGCAATGAAGGCAAAAAACATTCCAACGGTGCCATAAAGTGAGCCGAATACTGCAGCTAGAAATATACTCACGAGAAGGATGACGGGAAGTGAAAGCAAACTGGGTTTAAGTCCGAATTTATTTAAAAACCGGCCTGAAAAAAGCTTGAGGATCAACTCCAGAATGGCTACAGAACCAAGGAAAACACCAAAGAAACGGGCAAGGGCTTCGGGGTCATTGACAAATTCATGCTTTGTTTGTGCAAGGAAAAGAAAATCAACGAACAGATATCCGAAAATAGGCAACAACGCCATCAGGGAAATCATAAGGAAATAGGGCTTTTTCAGGAGGTTCCAGTAATTCCATTCCGATTTTACCTTTGTTTGAGCCTGTTTGGAAGGAACTATTCCGGTGACAAGCTGATCCTTAAATGTCCTGAAGATGATGGATACCATCACAAGACATAGAAAAAGGGCAAATGAAGCCAGGAAGAGCAGGTCGGGGGCTTTAAGAAACTTCAGGATCAGGGGAATTGAAAAATAGCCGATGATGAGGGAAATGACTTCCCCGATACTGATCAACCCGAAAATCCTTTTTCCCTGTCTTATGTTGAAAAGCCTGCCGGCCATTCCCCAGAAATTGACCAGGGTGATATACACCATCACCCTCACCCAGGTATACATAATATAAGCCAACCAGGCTGTATCAAAAGTCCATACCCCAATGCTGATGGCCAGAACGCTGAGAAAAACAAAGAGAAATTTAAATAAGACCTGCTGGTACAAGCTTAATTTCTTGTCGATCTGCGAGAAAATCCAGCAGGCTAAATAAACAATGACCCCTGAAGCGATAAAGGAAACAGGAATCATTCTAGGTGGAAAATGCTTCAGGAATATGGCATTGGATGCAGTGAAATAGAACGTCAGTGACAGCCCAATAAAAAATGAAAAAACCATCAGCAGGAACACAGGTTTAAATTCCTCACTGCGGATATTCAATATTTTCGTGAACCATTCTTTTTGTCTCATGGAAGCAGCTGTCATTTCATAAGAATGGGATGAAGGGGCACATCGTACATCTCAGTAAGATCATTCGTGGCAGGTGACATAAGTTGTTTTTTGATTTCATCCGGTAGTTCTTTGTCGAAGTCGATCCAGGATAACGGACCGGATTTACCCCCGGCTTTCATTTTTATTATATCAGAGATTAGTTGTATGCACATCCATCCACCCAGGCTGGTAATCTTCTCAAGCAGGGTCAAAATGCTGGCCGGATAGCTCCCATCATTCAGGCAAATATTTACCGGGGTTGAAACGCCAACAATGGGACCCATATCGATGAGTTCTGTCACATGGTGTATCACCAGAGGAGAAGTCTTTAATCCGTTGCGAATGGCATTCTGAAAAGGTTGTGTCCCGGCTCCGATTTGCTTTGGAAGGTCGGAAGGATGGAGATTATAGGATCCCATAACGGGAAAGTTATAGAGAAATGAATCCAGCTTCTGTCCAAAGCAAAACATGATCAGTACTTCAGGATTCCATTCTTTGTAAATATTCCGGAAATAATCTGTTTTCACTGCTCCGGTGTAGCATGGAACCCCGATGTGCATGCTGGAATTGATGATTTTATTCTTGAGATCGCTTCTTTCATCAGGTGTATACTGGCTCCAGATCCTCGTTTTCAGCGAAATATGTGCATTTGGATCCACCGGATCATCGGTGGCCACTCCGATTAAATTCAGAAGGTCAGGATATTTCTGCTCGAACCGGGCAAGATTATTTAAGACTTTATTGCCACAGTTGCAACTAACAAAAAGAACAACCCTCAGCCCTTTTCCATAATTCAATTTTGGTTTAACCGGCTGATAAAATTCCCCCCATTGTGATTCTTTATCTGTAATTTTTCTGAATGCTGTCATATTTGTCGTTATATTAGAAATCATAGGATAGTTTGAGTAAAAAATGTCTTCCCCGCTGTAAAATTTTGGTGGGGCTGTTAATACCATCGGCAGCCTTGGTTCCGGGATCGAAATAGACAGTATTAAGAATATTGTTGCAAATTACCTGTAAGGCAAGTCCGGGAACGATTTTATTATTTGAATAGGAGATGGCTCCGTTCAGAATGGCAGTGGCCGGGAAGGTATCAAAATTCAATGGAACAGTAGACCCTTCTCCGGTGGGCCGGTTGCCGACAAAATTCATCCGAAGGTTAATATTCAGCTGGTTAAAAAACTCTTTATTTACTCCAATATTAAACTGGTGACTGGAAATATCTCCTACCCGGTTATTGACATCCCCCGCTTCGGAGTATGTCTGTTTTGGATCGCAGAAGGTATAATTGAAATAAGCCGAAAAGGATTCGATCTGGTACACGGCATTGGCCTGGGCTCCTGTGATCCGGAATTTTCCGATATTCTGGTTCTGGATTTCCCCGGAACTGCCATCTACGTTACCAGTGCCTACGACGTTGTCAATGTAGTCCTGATAAACTGAAACATCTGCATGGAATGCCTTGTTCAGCCGGAATCCTGCGCTGAGCTCGAAATTCTGCATGTTTTCTGTTTTTAGCGTGGGATTGGGAATCCGATTCCCGGCGGCAGAATATTTTGTCCAGTTCGATACATTCATGATCCCCCGTGAATAAATGGCCTTAAATGTAAATTTGCCGGGGGAGTAAACAAAAGCTAAACGAGGGCTGAGTTCACTGCCAAACCCATCCTTGTCGCGAACCCGGTTATAGTCGTAACGAAGTCCGAAGGTGATTTTAAAATTGCGCAATGCCTGGAAAGTTCCCTGGGAATATATTCCAAGATCCCACACGTTAAAATCGTTTCCTCCTTTAGGTGATGGGAGAATGATGGATGAATCCTGGGGCGTCTCGGTCAGACTGGTATAATAAGCCCCCTGAAGAGCGCTGTTCCTGACTTCGAGCCCCGAAACCAGGTCGAATCTCGAAACTGGGCGGTAAATGACCTTAAATTCTGTACGAAGTTGTTTTGAGAGTTCGTACATGTATAATGTGATCCAGTCAGGGGGCTGGTTTTTTACAAGGTCAGTGAGCTTTTTGTTACCGCGAGCATAATTGGAAACAGAAACGAAACTTGTTTCGTCGGTTACCGCATGAATACGATAGGTTGTCAGGTTGGAGAAGAAGACTTTTTCGCTGATCTGATGTTCGTATTTTGCAAAAAAACAGGTCAGCTGAGGCACCCAGTTGAATCCATTGTCAGATCCGGCAACATAGGTATCCGTGTATTGCGTGGTTCCACCCCGCCAGTATTTCCAGGTTTGAAATCCTATGGAGAAGTTCCCGATATTGATTTTCCCATTCAGCAGCCAGCTTTTGCTCTGATTGGAAAAACCGATTTTATGACCTTTCACAATCTGGGCATAACCGGATTTATCAAGATTTCTTGCCGTTTCGGCACCCAGTTTGGTCAATGTAAGCTTACTGGAATCAGCAGAGAGGGTGTAATAGGGATTGGTAAAGGGCAGGTTGTTAGCAATCAGATATTGCTTCGCACCTGAAGAAATATCCAGCAGTTTATGATAGTCTACTTCGTTGTAAACATCTGGATTGTAATCAAAATATGACTGGCTCGAAAGATCCATTTCATCGGAGTGAAAAAGTCTTCCGGTAACTGTAAATGAAATATTTCGCCGTTTTCCTGAGATGCTTAGGTCAACAGTCTGGGTATTGTATGTTCCATAATCAACGTTTGCGCTTATACCTATACTTCGGCCAGGTTTAATGGCATCGACCGAATTCCGCATGATCACATTAATCACCCCGGCAAAGGCATTGGGTCCGTACATTGTGGATGCGGGACCGTAAATTATTTCAACCCGTTCAATATTGGATAAAGGATATTGCCGGTCAATATAGGCCCAGTTTGTCCAAAGATCATTCTCTTCGATACCGTTAAACAACAGGAGCGTTTTTTCCGTATTATTCTGACGGAAACCGCGTTGGTACACATTGGCGTATTCGGGGCCATAAAACAAGGTAAGATCAAAACCAGGGACATCCTTCAATAATTCAATCAGATCATTATAACCCCGTTTCTTAATGTCTTCGCGGGTTATAACAACGATAGTGGCCGGTGCTTCGTAGATGGATTCTTCTTTCTTGGAAACAGAAGTGACTACTTGGGCTCCTCCTGTCAGCTTCAGGTTGTTTACCATCCGGATGAAAGCGGGAGGATCAAATAGATTTGCCTCATAGGTGGGATTGATTTGCAAAAGAAACCCTGTCTCCCGGGCAGCCTGTTCATTGGAATCAATGGCAATATAGGTCATGGCGAGTAAACGGTATGCTTCGACTTTTTGCTTTTCATTGAACCCGTGTTGGATACAAGGATGCAAATTGCGGATTACCTCTGTGAACTTGCCGATATTGTATGATTTCTGTGCTTCATTCAGGGTGACATCACTGCATTCCTGTGCCCATACTGAAACAGGTACGATAAAGATCCAGAACACGAGGATCAGCAACGTCCGCCAAACTAGACAATGTGTATGAATCTGATGCATAATCAATTCGTTTATTTGTAACCATTGTTCATTCAGGGAAGATCAGGTCGGGTTTTTTTATAGGGGATGTCTCCTCCAACCATTTTTTTCCACTCCTCTGTGGTCAAATTTCGCTTTAACTCCTTTCTTAGTTTTTCAGCCATCCTGTCGTTTTCAGTTGAAACGATCCGGATTGTTTTATCAGCGCTGCATGAAATTAATTGTGAATTGTCGGGCGTGAAAAGGATATCATAAACCCAAAGATCATGGTTCTCAATAGAGATTGGTTTTACCTCCTGTGATGGAAAACCGGCAAGTTTCATGGTCCGGTCGTAACTTGATGATGCAAGTTCACTGCCATCCTGGCTGAATGTTAATGCTGTTACTCCGGATGCATGACGCCCGAGGATTTCCTGGGGCCTGGCATCAAGCTCAGTTATATTCCATACCTTGATAGTTCCATTGGATAAACCTGCTGCCAGAGATTTTCCGTCTTTATTGAAGGCCAGGGAAAGAACGGCATTGCCTGAGCTTAGCAGGATTATCGGAGATACATGCTGACCGTTCATGAAAATTGTCTTGACAGCTCCGCCTCCTGTGCCATAAGCAAGCCATGTACCATCGGGGCTGAATGAAACACAACTTATTTTCTCTGCAACTGAGTCGATCAGCGTTTTCTTAAACAGGTCATTTTCATAATTCCATAGTAAAAGTTTTCCATCTGAACCTGCTGATGCAAAAATCTTTTTAGCAGGATGCATGGCCAGTTCATTCAAAACCGAAGTATGTCCGGAAACTATTCGTGCCAAATCATTGAGTGAACTGCACTTCCAGATCACCAGGTCGCCACTTGTTGAACCAGCAATAAGCCAGCGTCCTTCATAGGTCAGGCCAACAGACCGCAACGCATTCTTCCCCTGTTTCGGGATGTCAAGCCGGACTGGCGGTGACTGTGGGTCATTTAGTTTCCACATCAGTAGATTATTGTCATCCCCGCATGAAAACAACGTTTTCCCGTCTTTTGCAAGGACGATTGACCGCACTCCATCCATATGGCCACGAAGAATAACCTGATCGTTTGATATCGCCGATAGTGCATTATAAATATCCGGGTCATTTTGCAATCCGCCGTTTTCCTTATTGATTTGATAAGATTCCACCACGAGCAAACCAGGCAAGTCATCTTTTTTCTCTGTATTGTACAACTGGCTTGCCTGGA
>JBEKST010000185.1:0-6085 GCA_049516815.1 Bacteroidales bacterium
CCTTTTGATTCGTAGGAAATTTCCTCAATGAGTACCTGCATTACCTTGTCATCTCTTGTGACTTCTGTCTTGGCCTTCCAGGAATATTTTTTTCTGGACGCTTCACTGGTTTTCCATACCTGGGAGAATTTCTGATCTATCTCACTGGCATTAAGCAGGAGTTTTTGTTGCTGAACAATCAGTGGAAAAAAGAGCAATAGAACCAGACTTAAAGAATATGCAACTGCTTTTCTGTTCATGTCTTTCCAAATTAACTATTTACTTTTTCGTCAATAAAAATAACCAATTTTATAAAATCTGAATAAAAAACTCCTAAGATCAATTTTGCTCTGATCAATTTCACGAGCTTTAGCCAATGTATGTTTATCTGCCTGTTTAATACGACATCAATTGTATCAGATTATCATTGCTGTTCTATGGAGAATGATTTAACAAATGGTTATATTCATTAGTGTTGTAACCATTGTATCCCTTGCCAGTAAAAGAAAAAGGCGACATTTTTGTCTCCTAGTCCAGTGAAGCTCTCCTTACTGGACAAAGTTGCATTCGGATGATTTCTCCCTAAACAGGGCAAATATCTGACGATTCCTTTCTGTCTGTCGAGTCTTTTGAAGCTTTGGTTTAATTCGAGAATTGTAACGATACAAAATTTTTTGATCGTACATTTGGTTCAGTCCAGCCAGTCATTTTTCATGAAAGGGCTGCAGGTTGATTCATCGAGGATTATGAGATAGAAGAATTTTCCGGTTATACTTTCAGGGATAGTAAAAGGTATAGATAATCAAAGTAGTTTTGTACCCTGAATGATTCAAAACCAGGCCTGAATATTGTGACACAAAAGAACCCAGCATATTTTGTTTCTGATCTCCATGGAGATAAAGACCAGTTTAATACACTGGTCAGACTGGTACGGAATGATGTGCCACCCGCGTTGTTCATCGGCGGGGACATAACACCCCATTTTGCCCGGTATATTTCCCGCGGAGATTTTTTTACTGATTTCCTTCTTCCGGAGTTCCGATTGCTGAAAGAGGAAATGAATGACCATTTCCCAGACATTTATATCATCATGGGTAATGATGATCCGCGGATCGAGGAAGAATATCTGTTCAGGGGCGAGGCGGAGGGATTATGGCTATACATTCACAACAGGAAAACCCACTTCGAAAATTTCCCTGTTTATGGGTATGCCTGTATACCTCCCACTCCGTTCCGACTGAAAGATTGGGAACGGTATGATGTTTCCCGTTATATCGATCCGGGATGTGTGTCTCCGACGGAAGGAATCCGGACCATCGATACAGGAGAGGACATTGAATACTGCACCATTCAGAAGGACCTTATCGCATTGACCGGTGAAGATGATCTTTCCAGTGCGATCATGCTGTTCCATTCCCCTCCGTATCAGACCAACCTGGACCGTGCTGCGCTCGACGGAGTGAAAATTGATCATGTTCCCCTTGATGTTTATGTCGGTAGCATTGCGATCAAAAGGTTCATTGAAGAACGGAAACCCATGATTACCCTGCATGGTCATGTACATGAGTCAGCAAGAATAACCGGATTCTGGTCGGAAAAAATCGGGAGAACTTTTGCATTTAACGCTGCGACCGATCAGAAAGGTTTATCCATTATTAAACTTCCTCTTAATAATCCTGCAGCCGCCGACAGAATCATCGCTGGGGGGTGACAGTCAGTCTGATCTTTTTCTGATAAGCCGTGCCCCATCGCTCACAGAACCAATCATGGAAGCAAAGCTGTTCCTGTTCTCAATATCTTTATCTGTAACAAGATGAAGATCGATCAATCCATCGGAACGGTATCCTGTTTTCATATAGTTGATTTCTGATAAACACAAACTCCATCCGTTAAACCAGGCTCTTAGCTCTTTTTCCTGAAATTCATTTCCCCTGAAGTGCAGTAAAATATCGATATCGCTGGCAGGGCCGGAAGTGGCATTTTTTGCACTGCCGATCAAGTATATTGCTTCGACACCAAAATTTTCGAAATCGAGTTTCTCGGCTATTTTATGAACCATTTCGTTTCGCCATCTCCAATGAACATCCGGCTGAACAGGCAATAAACCCGACGAATCTTTGCTTTTTAAGACATCTTCAACATTCTCCCGCTCAAATGTTTCAACCGTTTTTAAGAGTTTTTTATTGAAAATATAGGTACCGATATTGGCAGCGATAGTATTCAATAATTTTTGTTCCTCTGGCAAAAATTGACTATCCCCGACCAATTTTCTAAACTGGATATAAAACACTTCAATTTTTCCAAGTACCTTATCGTCGATAACAATATCCGTCGATTGGACCCATTCGGTTTCCGTCCAGTCATCCTCTTTATAGATCTTGTTCTCATATTGAATCTTTACTTTGAGGATTACCGGGTATTGCCATCCGCCCCAAATATGCTTTACAATTTCCATCAGGAAATCATCAATGGGGAGATTTTCATTGATGATTTCGTTTACCCTGTAAAGGCATTTTAACTCTTTTTCCCTTTCCCTAAGAAGAAGAATTTTTTGTTCGTAATCAAAAGTATCGTATATCATATGGGTTGTTCTTTATGATTTTCAATATTAATCATTTTTTGTCCTTAAACTCCAAAGAAACGTAAAAGGATTTGTGAGCAGATTTTATGCAAAAAAAAAGAGTTACAGGTTTAACTCTTGTAACTTTTTTTTAGCTCCCTTACTGCTCAAAGTTGCAACCACCTAAATTCCTTTCTAAAGAGATAAAGTGTTCATTTTTCTGATTTTGGGGCTATTATGAAATTATAGGACTCAAATCCTTATGGACAAAAATGTCCAACTTATAGGGTGTTAAGATAGGACGAGAAATCCTGTCTTTACTTATTAATCTGTCCTTTCAGGATTGCTTTGCCTTTTGCCGGATTGTTGCTGGGCAGGATTTCCATCCTTATTTTCTTTCCATTGAACCTGCAAGTGAACGTTTCCCTGTGGGGGCTTTCGATATATCTTAATTCAAGTATGAGTGTTTGCGGATCTTTCCATCCGTAGCTCCCGGCAACCTTGAACGGGGCGAGACCGGCGAGGTGGAATTTCGCACCGGAGAAAAGATCCGGGCCGGGTCGGTCGGTTTCACCGTTTATCCATTTGCCCGCACCGAAACTGAAATCATACCGGATATTGCCGATATACATTGTCATTTTACACCTGTCTTTCCTAAAATCAAACCCGATGGTTGTTATTTTATTTTCGTTCAACCTAATCCTGAAGTTCCGGCCTGAAATGTTTTCGGCGATCGCCGGGTCACCTGAATTCACTGGCAATGGAAGTGCCAGCGAGGCC
The DNA here is from genome assembly GCA_049516815.1 of Bacteroidales bacterium. Lineage (GTDB taxonomy): Bacteria > Bacteroidota > Bacteroidia > Bacteroidales > FEN-979 > FEN-979. The sequence goes on from JBEKST010000185.1 coordinate 3,320, forward strand.
ATTTTTTGTTTCACGACAGTTGCCAAGGAGTCGTTCTCAGGAAGGCTTTCCTCGCTGATTGCAGGCAGCAAATATTTCCAAATCAGGTTGAGCTCCCCCTGGAGGTCGGATGATTCGGAAGTAATGACCACTACTGCATCCTGGCCGGGCATTACCACCATGAACTGGCCATAAGCGCCGTCGCCCCTGAAAGCATTGTTCCTGCAACGCCAGAACTGGTAACAGTAACCCTGCAGCCAGTCGTTGGAATCTTTTTTTGACTGCGGAGCCCCGGGATCCTGTTCAATCTTTGCCGTGGTGGCTTCGTCGAACCATGATGCCGGCAACAATTGGTTTTCGTTCCACCTTCCTTTCTGAAGACAGAACTGCCCGAATTTAGCAATATCCTCTGTTTTAACCCGCAGTCCCCAGCCGCCAGTATTGATCCCCATGGGATCCGTCTCCCAGTCCATCCCCTCGATGCCCAGCGGCCTGAACAGGCGGGGGGTCAGGTAATCGATCACATTCTGACCGGTGACTTTCCGGATGATTGCGGATAACATATAGGTTGAAGCTGAGTTGTACATGAATTTAGTTCCCGGTTCATTGACAACCGGATACCGGAGGAATGCTTTTACCCAGTTGGTATCCTTAAAAATAATAGTCCATGTGGGTTCCGGGAATTGCCCTGTCGACATTGTAAGAAGGTCTTTTACCTTCATTACGGCAAGGAACGGGCTTATGCTGTCGGGGAGATATTCAGGAAAGAAAGAAATGACCTTGTCATTCACCGTCAACCGGTTCTCACTGACGGCAAATCCCACGGCAGTGGAGGTGAAGCTTTTACTGAGGGAATAGAGTGTATTTCGCAGTTCCGGTTTGTAAGGATTCCACCAACCTTCTGCAATCACTTTCCCGTGGCGGAGGAACATGAAGCTGTGTAACTCATGCCTGTTTCCTTCCACGGCACCGAGAAAGTTAAGGATGCCCCGGGAGGAGACTCCTTCTGCTTCAGGTGTACTTCGCGGGAGAGAATCCTTTATCCCCGGAGGAAATGCAAAGGAAGTAGCGTACAAAAACAGCAGGATGAATGGGAGGATGATCTTTGCAGTTCTGGTTTTCATGGGTTGAGAATTAGGATGATCAAACCATCACCAAAGATAAAAATTCTATCCGTTAATGATTAGCTTTGTATGGTAAGATTACGGCCGAAGATTATCACCTAATGAAACAAAACCTGGATAAAGAGATTGCACTTCTTAACGGGAAATTGGACGAGATGCAACCAATATGAATACTCGAATATTGATCAACGATTTTGGAAATCTGATCGGAATTCAGAATTCCTGCCTGCCGGCAAGCAGGCGTTGATCGAATTTTCAATTGTTCAAAAATAATCCCAAACTCTGTATTACCTTTTGACTTTTTTCCTGATTAAGCCTTAAAATAATTTACTGATCAAAAAAATCACAAAAATGGAAACAGGAAAAAAATTTGATCTTGAAGACCGGCTTGTTGCCTTTGCAATAAAAATATCAACCCTGATTGAGTCTTTACCAACGACTATAAGCGCAAGAAATATTGCCGGACAATTGATTCGATCAGGAACCGCTCCTGCCTTGAATTACGGAGAAGCAAAAGGAGCTGAGTCTTCTAATGATTTCATTCATAAAATGAAGATCGCCTTGAAAGAATTACGGGAATCATACATTGCCCTTAAAATACTCAGTCAGATCAATATTCAGGAACAGGATAATCTTATTGACAGTTGTCTTGTGGAATGCAATGAATTGATTTCAATATTTGTCAAGAGTATTCAAACCGCTGAAAGAAACAGGAAGCCGAAGTAAGATTGGCGAAAGAATACTCGATCAATAGATCAACGATTTTTGAAATACGATCTGAATTATTCACAAGAATAATTGTTTTAATGGTGTTCATGAATGATTCGCATTTCAGAATTCCTGCACTGCCGGCAGGCAAGCGTTGATTGAATGTTCAATAATAAACTCAAAGTTCAAATCTCGTTGATCGAATGCTCGATTGTTCAAACAAAAAGCCGTTCTGAATTTTCGGAACGGCTTTTTGTTTGAAGCTCCCCTTACTATCAAAAGTTGCAACCACCTGATATCATTCCAGGTGGCGTAAACTCTTGATTTTATATTAGTTTTCTGTCCCTGCAGTGTCTTGCAAATGCTTGTTCAAAAGTTGGCAGATACTTGCAAAATAAGTTACAATTGTTTTACAAGAGTTCTGCAAAATGAAAATCCGGCCTGATGCTAATTTTATCGTCCAAAACCGGCAAAAGGTGGTCAGATGCCCCACCTTTTCCACCAAAATAGTAAAAAGACAAAAAAGGAGGAAAAAATGAAAACAAAACAACCAATTGCACCGGAACGCCATAAGACCTATTTCTCAATGAAGGTCTTTTTAGGAGTTTTTCTCACTTTTCTGCAATTACCTGGTTCGGTATTTGCACAACAAGGTAAATCAGTCGTTTCGAAGGAGCAGCAGCAGAGACTCGACCTGATGAAATCAAAAGGGGTTGACGCAACATTGACCATTCTGCTTGTTAGGCTTATCGGGGAACCCAATGAACGGGTCTCTGAAATTGTTGGAGCCATACTCGAACAGCAGGGACTTAAAAACATTGAGATTGGTAAATCAGAATTCAATCATACGACCCGTACCAGCCTTCATGACCTGGCAGATTCGGTAGGCAAATTCGTAAAAAGTCATCCGCCAGCAACAGATTATGTTTTGTATGCTGAAATGAATGGCGACATG
>JBEKST010000186.1:0-6079 GCA_049516815.1 Bacteroidales bacterium
TCCTTAGGCGTTATCGGGGTGTTGCTGGCAGGATGGTCGAGCAACAATAAATATTCCCTCATCGGTGCGATGCGAAGCGGCGCCCAGATCATTTCATATGAACTTTCCGTCGGGATGTCGCTGCTTACGATCATCATCCTTGCAGGAACCATGCAATTTTCGGAGATCGTGCAGGGCCAGCAATACGGCTGGTTTATTTTCAAAGGGCACATTCCAGCTTTCATAGCCTTTATTGTTTTCCTGATTGCTTCAACCGCTGAAACAAACCGCGGACCATTCGACCTTGCCGAAGCCGAATCGGAACTAACGGCCGGTTTCCATACCGAATATTCCGGGATCAAATTCGCCTTCTTCTTCCTGGCCGAATACATGAATATGTTCATCGTCGCTTCCATCGCAGCAACCGTGTTCCTTGGGGGATGGATGCCTTTCCACGTTTGGGGATGGACACGTTTTAACCAGGTTATGGACTACATCCCGCCTTCTATCTGGTATCTTGGAAAAACAGCATTTGTCATCTGGCTGATGATGTGGTTCAAATGGACATTCCCGCGACTTAGGATCGACCAGCTTCTTACCCTTGAATGGAAATACCTCTTACCCATCAACCTTTTCAACATTCTCATGATGGCATTTATAGTATTAATGGGTTGGCATTTTTAAACCATGAACAGTTTTTTTAAATATTTCACAGATATCTTTTCCGGTGTAAAATCCCTTCTTATAGGAATGAGCGTAACCGGGAAATATTTTTTTAGCCCCGGGCAGATCGTGACGCAACAATACCCGGAAAACCGGAAAACACTCAAGATGTATGAGCGGTTCAAGGGTGAAATAATTATGCCTCACGATCAAAGCAATCATCACCGGTGTACCGGTTGCGGCATCTGTGAACTGAATTGCCCGAACGGATCAATCGAAGTGATTTCAACAAGGATCGACGGTCCGGATGGTAAAAAGGTTAGGATCATCGACAAACACATTTACCACCTCGGGATGTGCACGTTCTGTGGTCTCTGTGTGAAAAACTGTCCAGAGAATGCACTGTCGTTCGGACAGGAATTTGAGCATGCAGTTTTTGACCGTACCGTGCTGACAAAGATTTTAAATCAACCTGGTTCATCAATTAAAAAAGGTACTGAAGAATGACGAACAATCAGATCATGTTTTTTATCTTTTCGGCGATCATAGTGGTCTTCTCCATCCTGACTGTGACCAGCCGCCGGATTTTACGGGCTGCCACATTCCTGCTGTTCGTGCTCGTTTCCACAGCCGGACTCTATTTTATGCTGCGGTTCAACTTCCTGGCTGCCATTCAGCTTACACTCTATGCCGGTGGTATCGTTGTATTGATCATTTTCTCAATTCTCCTGACCAGCCAGGTCGGTGTGAAACTGGAATTGCCGGCCCTATCGAAAAAGATCTTTGCATTCCTTGCTTCATCAGCAGGGGCATTGCTGTGTATCCTGACGATTCTTCAGTACAAATTCCCGGAAACGACCATTATCAGTGGACGCACAAATATTGACGACATCGGGAAGGCATTAACCAATACCGGAAAATTCGGATATGCACTTCCTTTTGAAGTGATCAGTATCCTGTTACTGGCTGCCATGATAGGGTCGATTGTCATTGCCAAGAAAAGAAAAGATTAACGAATTTAATATTCATTATCATGTTTGAAGGAGTTCCATTAAACTGGTTTCTGATCGTAGCCACCCTGATGTTCTTTATTGGGATTTACGGCTTCTTGGTCAGGAAAAACCTGATCACAATGCTGATGTCGCTCGAACTGATCTTAAATTCAGTAAACATCAATTTTGTTGCATTCAACAAACTGCTCTACCCACAGCACCTGGAAGGGATGTTCTTCACGGTATTTATCATCGCCGTAGCAGCTGCCGAGGCATCTGTAGCCATCGCCATCATCATCAACATTTACAGACGGCTGGTCAATATTGATGTCGAAAAGATGGATGAAATGAAGTACTAATTGATAATGGATAATTGACAATTGATAATTAAGATTAAAATGAGAGTTTATTAATTGTAAATAAAACGATATGATCAATTTCGGTTATACAGTTTGGATCGTTCTGATACCGCTCATCTTTTTCATTCTGATCGGTTTTTTCGGGAATAAATTCAAGCCCGTCGTCTCCGGGATCATCGGTACCTCTGGCCTTTTTGTTTCCATGGCGTTATCCTATTATACGGCCTACCAGTACTTTTTTGTTGTACCTAAAGTCGGGGATGCCTTTCAGAAACTCATCGCATACAATACCGTTTGGCTGAAGCTGACAGAAAAATTACACATCGACCTTGGCGTCCTGCTGGATCCCATTTCCGTCATGATGCTGATCGTGATCACCACGGTGTCGTTCATGGTTCATCTGTACAGCATTGGCTATATGAAGGGGGAAAAAGGATATGAAAGGTTTTTTTCTTTTCTCTCCCTGTTCAGCTTTTCCATGCTGGGGCTTGTTATCGCAACGAACATTTTCCAAATGTACATTTTCTGGGAACTTGTAGGGGTTTCTTCCTATCTGTTGATTGGGTTCTATTATACGAAGGATTCTGCCGTAGCAGCCTCAAAAAAGGCATTTGTTGTCACCCGGTTTGCCGATCTTGGATTTCTGGTCGGGATCCTGATCCTGTCGTTTACTACCGGGACCTTTGATTTTATTAACCTGACTGACCCAAACGGAACAGCCATCACACAAGGCAGTGGCATCATGTTTCTTGGACTGTCGACAATGACCTGGTCGATGATCTTTGTTTTTATTGGAGGTGCCGGTAAATCAGCCATGTTCCCGCTGCACATCTGGTTGCCCGATGCCATGGAAGGCCCTACGCCAGTATCCGCTTTAATCCATGCTGCTACCATGGTGGTTGCCGGCGTATTTCTGGTGGCCCGCATGTTTCCGATCTTTCATTTTTCCGCTCCGGTAGCGCTGGATGTGGTGATGTATGTGGGGGCATTCAGTTCGATCTTTGCTGCGGTGATCGCCTGTACGCAATTTGATATCAAACGGGTCCTGGCTTATTCAACAATATCACAGATTGGTATGATGATGTTTGCTCTCGGCGTTTCGGGATATGGGGAGGAAGCCGGGTTGGGCTTTATGGCCTCCATGTTCCACCTGTTTACCCATGCATTCTTTAAATCGCTTCTGTTCCTCGGTGCCGGCGCAATCATTCATGCCGTTCACACAAATTATATGAACGAAATGGGAGGATTGAGAAAACATCTTCCCATCACCCACATCACCTTTTTAATTGCCTGCCTCTCCATCGCAGGGATCCCGCCACTCGCAGGATTCTTCAGCAAGGATGAGATTCTGGCAGCCAGTCACGGGAAAAGTATGTTTATATTTATCCTTGGATTGATAATTTCAGCCCTGACGGCATTTTATATGTTCCGTCTCTACTTTTCGATCTTCTGGGGGAAAGAACAACAATACCACCATACACCTCATGAAGCCCCAAAAGTAATGACCATCCCGCTGATGCTTCTTTCATTGGGTGCGATCTTTGCCGGACTATTGCCTTTTTCTTCACTTGTTACTTCTGACGGAAAGCCTTTTGCATCACACATTGACTTATCCATAGCCACACCCGCGGTTTTGGTATGTGTTCTCGGAGCCCTGACAGCAATGGTTTTCTATTGGAAAGAAACCAACATTCCCAAAAGATTTTCCACAGCCCTGGGTGGCTTTTACCGGGCTGCCTACCACAAATTTTATATTGATGAACTTTATCTTTTCATCACAAAAAAGATCATTTTCAATCATGTTTCCCGACCCGTTGCCTGGTTCGACCGCCACATTGTGGATGGCTCGATGAATGGAATTTCCTATGTGACGAATGAAGTCTCTACCCGGATCAAGGGTTTCCAGTCGGGACAGTTGCAGCAGTATGCATGGGTTTTTGTGACAAGCGCTGTAGCCCTGGCGTTGGCATTCATTTATTTATGGACTAATTAAATTGTTGAACGAATGGATATCCTGACCTTATTTATTGTAATTCCTGTTATCACTATGATCGGGATTATTTTGTGCAAGGATCATAAGCAGGTTAAATGGACCGCCGCCATCGGAATGGGCTTGCAGCTTATCAGTGCAGCGACCCTCATCATCCTTTTTCTGATGGAGCGGAAAGCAGGAAATATGGCGGAAATGTTATTTGTAAAAGATATAGTATGGTTCCCGAGCCTGAACATTCACTACTTAGTTGGAGTTGATGGTATCTCAGTTGCCATGATAGGGCTAACCTCCATTGTCATCTTTGCAGGGATATTTGCCTCCTGGGAAGTGGAGGATCTGCCTAAGGAATTTTTTGTCTCCCTGATCCTTCTCTCGACAGGGGTGTTTGGCTTTTTCATTTCGCTCGATTTGTTTACCCTGTTCCTTTTTTACGAGCTTGCCGTTATCCCGATGTACCTTTTAATCGGGATCTGGGGAAGTGGTCCGAGGGAATATTCAGCCATGAAGCTGACCCTCATGCTGATGGGTGGTTCGGCCCTGATCCTGGTGGGATTGCTGGGATTGTATTTCAATTCCAACCCTTCCGGAGGCCAGCTGACTTTCAGTCTTCTTGCGATTTCCAAAGTTCATATTCCTGTTGAGATCCAGAAATATTTCTTTCCCTTCCTTTTTATAGGATTTGGAGTACTGGGCGCTTTATTCCCTTTCCACACATGGTCGCCCGATGGTCATGCCTCTGCACCTACCGCGGTTTCAATGCTTCATGCGGGTGTTCTGATGAAACTTGGGGGTTACGGTTGTTTCCGCGTTGCGGTATTTTTATTACCGGAAGCCGCCCATGAACTGGCTTGGATATTTATCATTCTCACAACCATAAGCGTTATATATGGCGCATTTGGTGCCCTCTGGCAGAAAGACCTCAAATATATCAACGCCTATTCTTCAGTCAGCCACTGCGGTATGGTGCTGTTTGCCATCCTGATGTTCAACAAAACAGCCATGACCGGTGCAATACTGCAAATGATCTCACACGGTATCATGACGGCTCTTTTCTTTGCCCTGATTGGGATGATCTACGGAAGGACTCATACCCGTTACATAAATGAAATGGGCGGCTTGATGAAAGTAATGCCATTCCTCGGTGTTGCTTATGTAATCGGCGGTCTTGCATCTCTTGGCCTTCCCGGGTTCAGTGGATTTGTAGCCGAAATGACCATCTTTGTTGGGGCATTCCAGAATGTGGATACCTTCCACAGGGTGGCTACCATCATTGTCGTTTCTTCCATCGTGGTGACAGCGGTTTATATTCTACGTGTAATAGGGATCCTATTGTTGGGGAAGATCAACAATGAACATTATGAACACCTCGGCGATGCAAAATGGCATGAACGGCTGAGTAGCGGTGTCCTGATCTTCGGGATCACCGCGATCGGCCTGGCGCCTTTATGGTTATCAGAGATGATCCACGGGAGCCTGGGACCTATCATCCAACGGTTATTGATGGCAAGCCCGATTCATTAACGAAAACTAAAATAGAAAAATATTATCAATAAATTACAGACCGATGCTTATAATGAGACATGAATTGCTGCTTGTTGCCATCACGGTAATTCTTTTGCTTGTCGAGATCTTTCTGCCACAGGACAAAAAGCATAAAATCATCCTGCCTGCCATTCTTCTAATGGTGCTGGTCACGATTGCTGGTTTCATCCCCGGACCGACCGGAGTACTTTTCGGAGGGATGTATGGAACATCTCCTCTGATTCTTTTGATGAAAAATATCCTGAATATCGGGGTTCTGATCATTTTTATCCAGTCGGTTTCCTGGCTGAAAATGCCTGAACAAAAAGAAAAAATCGGCGAATATTTCGTTATTCTGCTTTCCACCCTTATCGGGATGGACTATATGATTTCTTCAGGGGATTTCCTGATGTTCTACCTGGGTCTCGAACTAGCTACCATTCCTATTGCCACACTGGCAGCATTTGAACGTTTCAAGGAAAAATCAGCAGAAGCCGGGGTAAAGTTAATCTTTACATCAGCACTATCATCCGGCATTCTTTTATATGGACTTTCGATGATTTACGGAACAA
>JBEKST010000187.1:0-6075 GCA_049516815.1 Bacteroidales bacterium
GATCAGCTCCCAAAAGAACTGGAAGGGATCTATGACCAGGAAAAGTACAGGCGGTCGCAACAATATGAGAAGAGCAAGCAAAAATTCGCATTAGTCTTATCGACGTTTACCTTACTGGCAATGCTTTTTATGCTCATGGCCGGGGGATTTGCCTGGATGGATGCATTTGTCAGGCAGTATACGCACCATCCCATCCTGATGGCGCTCCTTTTTTTCGGAATCCTGGGGTTCGTTTCCAATCTGCTTTCGTTGCCTTTTGATGTTTACCATGTTTTTGTATTGGAAGAAAAATTCGGGTTCAACCGTACCACGATAAAAACATTTATTCTCGACCGGTTGAAGGGACTGTTGCTGAGCATTATCATTGGTGGTGGATTACTTTCCCTGATCATTCTGATCTATGAATCGACGGGCAACTATTTCTGGATGATTGCATGGGGCGTTATTACTTTCTTTATGATCTTTATGTCAATGTTCTATTCCAACCTTATTGTTCCGCTTTTCAATAAGCAAGTACCGTTGGACCAGGGTCCGCTGAGGGATGCCATTGAGCATTTTGCGATGAAAGTTGGGTTTAAACTGAAGAACATTTACATTATCAACGGATCGAAACGGTCAAAGAAAGCCAATGCGTATTTTACCGGGCTCGGCATGAAAAAAAGAATCGTTCTTTATGACACCCTGATCCAGGATCACACCAACGAAGAACTTGTGGCTATACTAGCCCATGAGATCGGTCATTATAAGAAAAAACATACCCTCATGGGGATCATTCTTTCCACGCTGCAAACCGGGATCATGCTTTTCATCCTCTCGTTTTTTATTCGCAAGGACAGCACGGTAGCGCAATCCCTTTGCCAGGCCGTAAGTGGTTTTTCCGGGCTTGAAATCAAACAGAGTTTTCATGTTGGAATCCTTGCTTTCGGACTGTTGTACAGCCCCCTTTCTTTCATATTGGGATTGATACTGAATGAAATCTCCCGGAGACATGAATATGACGCTGACCGGTTTGCCGGAATTGAATTTGATCCTGTCTCCCTGATGGATGCATTGAAAAAACTTTCGGTGAATAATCTCAGCAACCTTCACCCGCATCCAGCTTATGTATTCTTCTACTATTCCCATCCAACCTTATTGCAACGTTTACATGCACTGGAAAAAATTGCTTAGTTGAATTATCGATTGTGACTTTGTGACTTTGTAACTTTGTGACTTCTTATATTTACGATTTCTATCTTTACTTCAGCATGATCGGATAGAATTTTGTAACTTCATGCCTTCAAATCATTAACCGATCCCATGAAAAATATTTTTCGTTTATTAACCCTCGTATGTCTGCTGGCCAGCACAGGCGCAGCAAACGGACAGATGAATCCGGGTGTCCTTCTGCTGGACTCAGTTTATACCTATAACTGGGTCAATAATCAGTGGTCGCTTAATATAAAGAACTATCTCACCAGGAATGGGTCAGGCCAGACAACTCAGAATCTTTTCAAACAGTACGATACGGGTACAGGGCATTTCCTTGATTTTATACGTTTACTTTATAGTTATCCGGATGCATTTTCGGCCCCATCTGCCATGACAGACCAGATTTGGTATTCCAATAATTGGTATACTTACCAGTTTACTCATTACCTGACAAAAAATATTATAGATACTAACTTTTATAAAAGATGGGACAATCAGCACCATAGATTTATTTATGGTTTAAGGAATAACTATCAGTACAACGACAGCTTGCTTCCTGTCGAGAACATCACTCAGGTCTGGGATACAACGACTCAAGACTGGCTCAATACGACAAGAAGTACTTTTTCGTATACAACAGCCATGAAACTCTCCGAGCAGATTATTTTTTGGTGGCAGAATTCCACTGCAACATGGGAAAACATTATAAAATATGAGGATGTTTATGATTTGAACAATTTATTAGTCAGCCACCTCGAATATGATTGGAATGATTCTGCTGCCAACTGGATCAATACGCTAAGGATTTCCTTTTATTATAATCTTGCATCAATGCCGAACCTGGCGGTGAAGGAAATCTGGAATTCGTCCCTGAATGAATGGGATTCATTAGAGCAAACAACTTATATCTACAATCAGTTCAATTGGCTGATGACGCTCCTCACTCAAAATTATCAACAAGATCAGCGAAAGTGGGTGAATGATTCTCTTACTTACTATACTTACTCCACATCAGGAGTTCAGCAGTCCTTGACGAGGGATATCTGGAATACCATCAAGTTATCATGGGTCACAGATTTTTATCAAATCCTTGACAGTGCATCACAAAAAGTTGCAGAAACGTACAACCTCTATATGGACCAGGAAACCTTCCTGATCACCGGTGGCAACCGGAATTTATACACATACAATTCAACAGGAGATACACTCAACTGGGTGAATCAGGAGTGGAATGTGCCCGATAGTGGCTGGGCAAATAAATCCCAGGTTCTTTATTCCTATGATTCGCACAATCTGTTGACCGAGAAGCTGGAGCAAAGCTGGACCAGTAAAAGTTCCTCCTGGGTGAATGCAAAAAAGTCAGATTATTTTTATTCCGAATTCATTGGGATCGGTGAACATCCGGCGAAAGAGAAACCTTGTTTTTATGCTAACCCGATGGTGGCGGGAAATTCAATCTATTGCCCTGATTTCAGAACAGGAGAGGAATATTTGCTGAAGGTTTGTTCACTTTCAGGGACAGAAGTTTACCGGACAGCCTTCAGGGGTGGAGAGACAGTAACAATCTCTAAATCGCTCTCACCCGGTCTCTATTTCCTCATCATTGAAGAAAACAAAAATATTCTTTATCAGGATAAGATCGTCATCCTTCGTTGATGAGGTTTTTCAGCTTGCCAACTCACCAACTACCGACCGTTTTATGAAAATGACTTTCGGGGTTGACTCAGGGTTACAAACAGAGAACTTATTTTTCCGGATGTAAATACCGGAGAATCTCATCACCGATGCCGATTTTATATCCTTCAGAAAAATAGATTACTTCACCGGCAGGGTTAATGAATGTCACAACCGGAAGTTCTGTCACTGCCTTAAGATGAAGGGTCTTTACAAATTCTTCCAGTGATCCGGTCGATGCAACAGTGTATTTTGTTTTAAAGGGTAACCCGTTTACATTTTTCCGGATAAAGAGATCTTTTTCACTCACTGTTTTGAACAATAACAATATCGTCCCACTCCATTTTTCAAGATCCTTTTTTTTCTGAAGGAGATCTGCAATAAAATGGCGGGAAGGTTCTTTTTCCGGATCAAGCCATGCAAGGATGATCCCTTTTTTATTCATCTTTCCACCGTTTGCGGCAATCATTTTAGAGAACCCTTCCATGTCCCTGATCTTTCCAAGAACCGGAGACGGAACTAAGTCTTTTCTTAGTTCAATGTCCAGGTTTTTAGTTGTATTCTCTTCAAGATTGAAGAAGGAAAGCTTTGTCAACACCGTGCCATCGCTGATCCGGTTACCTGTAACAAGCAGATATGCACCCGGTAGAACATTGATTGTACAGGGAAAAGATTTTAAAACCGGATCTGTTTCATAATCCAGCGAGCGGAAAAATCCATCTTCAAACTTCTCTATGGTGAAATGGATATAGTATTCCGGTTTGCGGTCGTTGTCACGATTATTATTCACAACCAGTTTTCCCCTGGCATTGGTTTTTAAGGGAGGGTTGGTAAAATATACATCATGCCATGTTTCATTGATAAAATATTGTGGGATTCGCGTTGCCTTCTCAAGCCGCGAAGGGATCCCAAGGCTCCTGCAAACCGCAACAAAAAAGATATCTCTCGAATGCGGATCGGCAACCTTTAGTTCATAAACACCTCTGGGGGTCAGTGGAGCCCTGCCATAATTGGCATTCTCATCAATATGTATGTTTCCTTTTATCCATTTAACGATCACTTCCGGATCTTTTCGTCCTTTCATGATGAAGTTTTTTTCGAATTTTTGTTGAAAAAATTGCTTGAACGGTTTCAGGTACTCATTGTCAACCCTGGGAGAGAGAATATAATCGCAGATGATGGCTTTATCCTTCGTTATAGGCTCATAAACCCTGGAACAGAGTATATTGTCATCCAAAACTTCCGGGGTGACATCATGCAGGTCTTTCTCAGAAATTTCATTCAGCAAAGAAAAGATTCCTTGTTTTTTTTCAGCCGGGACCGATGAAATGAATTCAATGAGATCACGCCAGTTTCCACGACTTTTAAGGAGGAATTGCCATAGTGAATCCGCATTCAGCTTGAGAGTGGCTGCTAAACGAAAGGTTTTAACAGAGTCGATGAAGGTGTTTTCATAACCTGCTCTCACCCGGTCTTCAAAGGCAAAGCGTTTTGTATTTCGGTTTCTGACGGAGTCACTGATCAAGCATTCAACCTTCTTTTCCGGCGGGGGAATAAAATCATAAACTTCGGAATAAACCTGGCTTGGGTCACGGTCAAGCCTTATGGTTACCGTATCCGTACCGGCTATCGTGATTTTACGATAACCAAATTTGTTGCTTTTTGCGGCCCAGACAAGAAGATCACCATAGCCCGTGGTAAAAGAGCATAGTCCGTCTTTACCGGTAAAACATCGCTGCAGAGGATAAAATTCAGCATAGTTGTATAGCTGGAACTCCACGGCAGCGCTGTCAACCGGGTTATTTTTTTGACTGGTGATTTTAACCCAGATCTTCTTTGTAGCAGTATAATTAGAAAGTACGTTGATTCGGGTGTATCTCGGATCCTTGATTAGCACATCTTCAGGGCCATTATAATCCCCGAATACATTGGTGTTGACAAGCATAGCGCGTTTAGCCGGGCCGGTAAACCAAGCCATGTCGAGATCTGGTTCAGGCTCGCATGCGCCCATGTAATGCCATTTCCCGTCCACCCAAACCTCCACCCAGGCGTGGTTATCGTCGCTGTGCGCCCAGCGGGGTGTGTAGCATTGGCGTGCAGGTATGCAGACTGAACGTAATGCAGCAACCATAAAGGTGGATTCTTCACCGCAACGTCCATAAGCATTTTTCACCGTAGCCAAAGGGGAAGAGGTTCTGACATCGGAACCCCTGTATGTCACTTTTTCATGGCACCAATGATTCACCTCCAATGAAGCATCCTTCATAGAAAGATGCTTAATCCGGTTCTTCAGTTCCATGAAGAAGACCCAGCGTGAGGAATCGAGGTCTTCATTGTTTACGCGGATGGGAAGAACAAAATGCCGGAACAGGTGTTCGGGAACAAGCTTTCCCCAGGCAAACGTATCCTGTGCTGCAAACGAAGCACGAACATTCTTCAAATAAAAATCTCCGTCATAATCAGCAAGGTCACTTAGCGGCATATATGCGTAAAGAAACTCCAGCGCTTCTTTTTCCCGTATCGAAAGATCCTGATCGAATACCTTAAATAACTGGGCTTTCCGGTTCTTTGCAAGATCTTTTTGTTTATCAAATGCAGTCTCAACCTTTGCACAATAATCCTTATCTGAAATAAAATGTGGACCACGCTGGCAGCTAATGAGCGAGCCCAAGAATAGAATACATAACAGTGAGGGGAATTTTTTCATTTAATTTGGATTTATAAACTCACCCCCAAACCCCCTCTCTTTAAAGGAAAGAGAGGGGGAAAAAAGGTGTTTATACCTGTTATTAGTCGTTTATTTTTATAAATAAGCAGTTATTTTGTCTATTACTTTTTCAATATCGAGTAATTCATCATTTGAAATCCTTAAAACATGCAATCCTTTTGATTTCAGAATTTCTGTTCTTTGCTGATCATATTCTACACTGGTGTCGTGTATGCTTCCGTCAATTTCAATGACAAGCTTTGCTTCGGCGCAATAAAAATCAACAATAAAGTAATATGGTCTTTGGTACACAGTATAAATAATCGGATGTTGCCTCAGAAATTTTTTCCCGGATAATCTGCGCCCACGAAGGATCTCCCATAATAATCCCTCAGATTCTGTTTGATTTTTCCTTAATTCCCGGGCAGTCTGATTAATTTTTCCCCTCCGGTTCTTTTTTCTTTTCCACAATTGCGAAGATCTTCGATCATCTTCATGAATTT
>JBEKST010000188.1:0-6063 GCA_049516815.1 Bacteroidales bacterium
TATTTATCTTTGGCCGGGAAAAACAAACTAACGATTTATCTCATGTCAAAATTCATCACGGTTACGATTGCTAAAGAAAGCGAAGAAAGTCTGGAAATGGACACTCCTGTTACCATCAATACCCATTATATCATCAAGATCATGAAAACCACCGAGGATGAACATGGAAATTCATCGATCGCACTGGCAACAGGCGAATTCCTGTTTGTACTGGAAGGAGTGGAAGACCTGAACCGGATGGTCCAGTAAGGGCAATCAAAATGAAAATAAAACCCAATGCTGTGGGATGGAAGGGATTCGAACCCATGACCCCCGCCCTGTCAAGGCGATGCTCTAAACCAACTGAGCTACCATCCCAGTGAAATTCGCCGCGAAAATACAAAAAATCTCAATCTTGTAGCTTCTAAACTTTTTCCAGATTTTAAGAATTAGTTTTTGGGTATTTGGTTTTAGATGCTGGATGCTGGATGCTGGATTTAAAGTTTAGAATTTTTAATTCTTCATTTTTAATTCTTCATTTTTCATTTCCGCCAACTCACCAGTTCACCAACTCACCAGTTCACCAGTTCACCAGTTCACCACTTCGCCAATTCACCAGCTCGTGAGCTCATCAACTCGTGAGCTCGTGAGCTCATCAGCTCATAAGCTCATCAGCTTCCTTAAACACCCCAACAATTTCACCATAGAACACCCTGTGAAAATCTTTCTGCGGATAATACTTCTTAAGAATCTCCTTATCAAGGGTATCGGGCAGAAGATCATGTTTATGAATGATCCTGCATTCAAAATGTATAAATGATTCCCGGATGAATGGGGTTGTGACATGGTTCCCCCGCTCCAGGGTGAACCCGCATTTCGCTATCTTGTCAACATCCCTTCCGGATTTTGTTCCGCATAGGGATAATTGCCGGGAGTATGCATCAGGCAGCAGGTTAACCGTGAATTCACCGGAGGATTGCATAAGTGAATAGGTAAACCTTGATGGCCTTACCAACACCGTGAAGATTAATTTTCCCCAGATGAAACCGATCGTGCCCCAGCCGATTGTCATCAGGTTGGGTGGGTCACCGGCCAGGAGAATAACCCCTTGCCCTTTCAGCTTCTCAAGTGTTTGTCCAAATACACTTTTAACATTCACCTCTTTTCGCATAATCGTAAGTTAAAAAGTCACAAAGTCACATCCCACATCTCACCACCTCACCAGTCGGCAGTCAGCAGTCGGCAGTCAGCAGTCGGCAGTCATCTCACATCTCACATCTCACATCTCACATCTCACATCCCACATCTCACTTCTCACCTCTCACCACTTCTGCCGTACAAATTTATCCAATTCCTTCGGATTATTTTTACCTTTGGAGCCCCGATAAATTAATCTTTTTCTTATCAAAAAATTAAGGTTCCTATGAAACAGCTTATTTCCCTTCTGCTTCTCGTCTCCGCCATTTCCTTGTTCTCACAAACAGGAACAAAAAAGATCACCCTGGATGATATCTACAAAAACAGGAAATTTTCCTCACGGGGTGTTTCCGGACTGAATTCGATGAAGGATGGTGAACATTATTGCCAGCTCAAAAAAGACAGTCTCAACATATATGAATATGCAACAGGGAAATTAACTCAGACGCTGGTTACCGCAAAAAAACTCATTCCGGCTGGTGATACCGCTCCGATTTCGATGGGAAGCTATTCTTTTAGTAAGGATGAAACAAAGATGCTGTTCTCTACGGATGAAGAAGCCATCTATCGTCATTCCTCAAGAGCCAATTATTATTTCTATGACCTGCTCACCGGGAAACTGACCTTGCTTTCAAGGAATGGCAAGCAGCGACTGGCAACTTTTTCCCCTGACGGAACCAAAATCGCCTTCGTTCGCGATAACAATATATTTATGGTGGACCTTTCTTCCTTGAAGGAAAAGCAGATCACGACCGATGGAAAGATCAATGAGATCATCAATGGCGCCACTGACTGGGTCTATGAAGAAGAGTTCGAATTTTCCCAGGCATTTTTCTGGTCGCCCGACAGCAAAAAGATCGCTTATTATAGGTTTGACGAATCCAAAGTCAAAGAATACCAGCTGACCTATTACGGGGATCTCTATCCTGAGCAGTATAAATACAAATATCCAAAACCTGGCGAGGATAATTCGAAGATCAGCATTTTTGTCTGGAATACAGATTCAGGAAAAACATCGCCGGTGGATATCGGGCAGGAACAGGATATTTACATCCCACGGGTAAAATGGACTGAAGATCCCAATATCCTTGCCTTCTACAAGATGAACCGTCACCAGAACAAACTTGAACTGCTTATTGCCGATGCGGGTTCAGGCGCATCTCATGTTATTTATGCCGAAGAGAATAAAACTTACATCGAGATCAATGATCACTGGCATTTCCTGAAGAATAATTCCGGTTTTCTCCTGACTTCTGAAAAAGACGGTTTCCGGCACATCTACCTCTATACGATGGAAGGGAAACCAGTCCGGCAGCTGACTTCCGGGAAGTGGGAGGTTACCGGTATTGCCGGTATTGACGAGCAGAACAATAAATTGTATTATGTCTCTACGGAAGTTTCCCCTCTCGAACGCAATGTATACAGTATCGGCCTTGATGGGAAAAACAAAACCTGCCTGACACCGAAAAAGGGGTACAACGTGCCGGAATTCAGCAGTAAGTGCATCTATTTTATTAACCGGTGGTCGGATATCAACACTCCGTCCTTCACTACAGTCAATAAACCTGACGGCTCAGAAGTGCGGATAATCCAGGACAACGCAAAGCTGAAGGAAACTTTGAAGGATTATGGATTTGGTAAAGCTGAGTTTTTTACTTTTCAAACGCGTGACGGGATAGAACTGAACGGATGGATGCTGAAACCGGTAGATTTTGACCCGTTAAAAAAGTACCCGGTTTTATTTAACATTTATGGAGGTCCCGGCTCTCAAACTGTAAAGGATCAGTGGGGAATGGCATCGTCATGGGATCAGCTTTTCGCACAGAACGGGATCATTGTGGTTTCCGTGGATAACCGTGGTACAGGCGCCCGGGGAGAAGAATTTAAAAAGTGTACTTACCTGGAGCTCGGGAAGTACGAAACACTCGACCAGATCGATGCAGCAAAATACCTGGGGTCGCTTTCCTTTGTCGACAAGGACCGGATCGGGATGTGGGGCTGGAGCTTTGGCGGTTATATGACCCTTTCCTGCATGACCATTGGGGCTGATTATTTTAAAATGGGTGTTGCAGTCGCCCCCGTGACCAACTGGAAATATTATGACAATATCTATACAGAACGATTCATGCAAACACCCAAAGAAAATCCTGAGGGGTATGAGTCAAATTCGCCTATAAACCATGCCGCCGAACTGAAAGGAAAACTGTTGATCATTCATGGGATGGCAGATGATAATGTCCATACACAGAATTCGTACGATTTTATAACGGCATTGGTAGCTGCCAATAAGCAGTTTGAAATGCAGTTATACCCCAACAGCAACCATGGGATCTATGCCGGGAAGAACACTACATTTCACCTGTATGCCAGGATGACGGAGTTTATACTGAAGAATTTGTAAAAAGGGATATGAGGTATGAGATGTGAGATATGAGATATGAGATGTGTGATGAAGATCAGGTTCTGTGGTTTTTTTGGACTGCTTTAATGAAACAATTCAGCTTTCGTGCGAGTAAATCTGCTTTTTGGTGAAGTTGGAGATATTTTTCATCATTTTCTATTGATCCGGTTTGAAGAAGTGTATCGAGATGATCGATCGTTTCTTCTGCTGATGAATAAGCCATGATAAGAAAATGTAAGAAATCTTTTTTATAGCTTCTTCTGCCATATCCCTCAACAATGTTTGACTTGATTGACTTGACTGACCTTCTGATCTGTGATCCGGTTTCATATTTTTCATAATCCGGCAAACAGGTCAGTGTCATCAAATGAATATCCCGGACAAGTTCACTTGCAAGTCGATAAACTTCAAGTTGATGATAGCTCATATCTTTTTCTTATTAATCGTCAATTTTCAAAAAAGTAATACTATTTGATAAAAAATATTTCCTCTTTAATCCCAAATCCCAAATCCCTCATCCCAAATCCCGCCGTTTTTTCTTGGTTTATCAAAAACTCTTTTTAACTTTGCACCCCTGTTTTCAGGATAACCGTTTATCATTTTAAAAGAAAGAGAGTCGCATACACATGATCATTGTACCCGTTAAAGAAGGTGAAAGCATCGACAGAGCTTTAAAAAAACTAAAAAGAAAATTTGAAAAAACCGGCGTGGTTAAGGAACTGCGCGAACGCCAGAAATTCAAAAAGCCATCGATTAAAAGGCGTGAGGGCGTGAATAAAGCCATTTACGTCCAGCAACTTCAGCAGTCCGAAGAAGGCATGTAATGCAACGAACCGGCCTGCCGGATTTCGTGTCTTCCTGAATTCCCTCAATGGGACTGTTTTTTACTATCAGAAAAAAAATATTACAAAAGAAGTTTAGCAAGGGTGAAATATTTCGTATATTTATCCTTTGGTTGGAGAACGGCAAGATTTCTTTTTATTTTTTGATGGATGATGGAGAAGGGAAAGTTTATCGACTACATTCAATACGAAAAAAGATACTCGCCGCATACTGTATCAGCCTATCGTAACGACCTTGACCAGTTTTTTTCTTTTCTCAACATACAATATAATATAAGTGATATCCGGGATGTGACCCATCCCATGATACGTTCATGGCTGGTATTGCTGATGGAAGAAAAAATATCTCCCCGTTCTGTCAACCGGAAACTCACTACCCTGAAATCATTCTATAAGTTCTTACTGAAAGAAGGCAGGGTTTCCATCAATCCGATGCGGAAGATAATTTCCCCGAGGACCTCAAAAAAATTACCGTCGTTTGTGGAAAAGGAAAAGATGATGATGCTGTTCGAAACAATAAATTTCGGGGAAGGATTCCCGGCCCTGCGCGACCGGCTTATCCTGGAAATTCTTTATGCAACCGGAATGCGCGTGTCGGAACTCATCAACCTGAAAGAAACGGATATCGATTTTCATCAATCGACGCTGAAGGTTCTGGGAAAAAGAAATAAAGAGCGGTTAATTCCGTTTACCAATAAATTTGCTGATTTTTTGAAGCTATATTTAAAAGGGAAAAAGACCTATCTTGAAAACGCAGAATTTCCAGGGCCATCAGACAACCTTGATGATCGTTGGCTTCTTATTACCGATAGTGGTAAAAAATCCTATCCGCGTTTTATCTACCGTGCGGTTACTAAGTACCTGTCGCAGGTGACTACGCTTCAGAAGATCTCCCCGCATGTTTTACGGCACACATTTGCAACCCATCTACTCAACAACGGCGCTGAACTGAATGCTGTCAAAGAACTCCTTGGGCATGCCAACCTTTCGGCTACCCAGGTTTACACCCACAATACCATCGAAAAGTTGAAGACTATTTATAAACAAGCCCATCCAAAGGCATAAAAAAGGAGGTTTGAATGAACATCAAGATCAATTCTGTACATTTCAAAGCTGACGGTAAACTTGAATCGTTCATCAAGGAGAAATTACAGAAGATGCTAAGCATCTATGAAGGGATTATCGGCAGTGAGGTTATTTTGAAACTTGTGAATACGGAAAGCAGGGATAATAAGATGGTGGAGATAAGGTTAATTGTACGCGGCTATGATCTTTTCGCCAAGAAGCAGGCAAGATCGTTTGAGGAAGCAACCGATCAGGCTATGGAAGCGCTCAAAAAGCAGTTGATCAAACACAAGGAAAAAATACGAGGGATATAATTAAAACAGATGAATAGTTCAATTTGATCATTTTCTGAATATCAATGGAGGCCGTCCCAAAAGGGCGGCTTTTCCTTTTACATATATGCACTCAGTCCGAGTGGCTTCGTCTATTCACCTCATCCCCTGCACGGGGGTGACTAAAAAGGAATTTTTTATTTCACGCAGAGTCTCGCAGAGGAATCGCAGAGTCACGCAAAGTATTTATTTTCATTTTTTTTGGTCTGCGAAACTTTGCGTAAAACTTTGCGAAACTCAGCGAGAA
>JBEKST010000189.1:0-6052 GCA_049516815.1 Bacteroidales bacterium
TTGATAGATCATGAGATACTGAACCTTAAGGTCACTACTGGTAGTACTTCCGGAATCCTTATGTTAAGTCCTTATCTGAATGTGTTTACTTCCGAATCTACAGTTTTTCTGCAGGAAGACAAACCCGTCACGGATATATCCTGTCCTCATTGTGATACCAGTCTTATATCGACTGATAAAACTTGTGAATCCTGTGGTTCACCCATAGCCAAAATTTTCATAAGCGCCAGAACAAAAATGATTAATTTCTATATTTGCTCAAAAAAAGGATGCAAATGGCATGGGCTTAGTAATAGTGATCTTCAGGATATCAAACTGGAAAACAGCCTGGAGTGGTAATCAACGAATTCACAATAATTTTCGATGTCATGAATTGCTTAAATTATTCTATTAATCACTAACGTATTCGTTATATGTTTCAGATCACCAGAAAACAGGACCTTGCTAAAGGTACTATTGTACGGTTTGATATCCTTGCTCCAAAAATTGCAAAAAAGGCAAAAGCAGGGCAATTCATTATCCTAAGGGTGAATGAAACAGGAGAACGTATTCCCATGACAATAGCCGATAAAGATGAATTTGCAGGGATAATAACCATCATTTTCCAGGTGGTTGGAAAGACGACAGCTTTGATGCGTTCATTGAAGGAAGGAGATTTTATACGTGATGTTGCAGGTCCTCTTGGGCGACCTGCGGAAGTGAAAAAAATCGGAACCGTGCTGATGGTCGGTGGCGGTACGGGGGTCGCTATATTATATCATGTTGCCAAAGCTTTTAAGGAAGCCGGTAACTTCGTGATCAGTATTATAGGCGCCAGGGAAAAAGACCTGGTGATACTTGAGAATGAAATGGACCTGATCAGTGATGAGATGGTCGTGACGACCGACGATGGCAGCTATGGTTCCCGGGGATTTGTAACGCAACCCCTCGAAAAATATCTTGAAGAAAGATATGACATCAAACTGATCTATTCGATAGGGCCCATTGTAATGATGCAAAATGTATGCAACCTAACAAAGAAATATAACATTCCAACCATCGTAAGCCTGAATCCCATTATGATTGATGGAACAGGTATGTGTGGTGGATGCAGGGTTAAAATTGACGGGAAAATCAGGTTTGCTTGTGTGGATGGACCTGATTTCGACGGACAGCTTGTTGATTTTAATGAACTGTCGAAACGTAATTCAATTTACCTGAAAGATGAAAAAGATTGTTTGCTATTTTCAATTAGATAAACCCTTACTACAATGTTAGAGCAGGATGTACGATATCTGAAGTATAAGACTTTCCTTAACACGTATTGCCCCTATTGCAGACAAAGTTTCAATGTTGAAGAGAAAGATAAGAAGGTTATCATTTTTAATGCCAATTTTAATGGTTCAGCCCTGGAACTTAAACTTAGTCCGTTTCTTGATGTTTTCGAGGTTGAATCATCCATTCCAATAGAAAAAAATGAGATACTTACAGAACTCCAATGTCCTCATTGTAAGAAAAGCCTGATTAAGCCTGAAATGATTTGCGGTGAGTGCGGATCTCAGGTCGGGGAAATTATCATTTCCACTCATGCCAAGCTGATTCCTTTTTACCTTTGCCTGAGATATGGTTGTGAATGGCATGGCTTATCCAAGTCGGATGAACGAAAGATTAAACTGAAGATTCCACGCCAGGAAATGCCAGAACAAGACCAGAAACTGAGAACAGCCAATCACCAGGAAGTTCCCTATGGGTATACCTCTGAATTAGCTTTGTTGGAAGCCGGCCGCTGCTTGCAATGTAAAGAACCGAAATGTGTCCTGGGGTGCCCCGTTAATATTGATATCCCTAATTTTGTCAGACTGATTGCTGAAGAGAAATTTGATGAAGCCATAAAGAAAATCAAGGAGAGGAATGTTTTACCAGCAATTTGTGGCCGTGTTTGTCCCCAGGAGAACCAATGTGAGGAAACATGTATTCTTGGTGTCAAGGACGAACCGGTCGCGATAGGTAATCTTGAACGCTTTGTCGCCGATTGGGAACGTAAGATGGATCTCGTAAAAATACCAATGATCAAACATAAGCTCACTAAAAAGATTGCTGTGGTCGGCTCCGGTCCTGCCGGTCTTACCGTCGCCGCCGATCTTCAGCAACTGGGTTATTCCGTTACCATTTTTGAAGCTTTTCATGAAACCGGTGGTGTTTTAACTTATGGAATTCCTGAATTCCGGCTGCCAAAGTCCATAGTACACTTTGAGATAAACTACATGAAGGAAATGGGTGTTAGAGTCGAACTGAATCACGTCATTGGGAAGATTATTACCGTCGATGAGCTTCTGGAAAATTTCGATGCGGTTTTCATTGGAGTGGGGGCCGGTTTGCCAAAGTTTATGAACATTGAAGGTGAGAGTCTGGGGAATGTCTTCTCTGCTAATGAATATCTCACCCGTATGAACCTGATGAAAGCGTACAAATTTCCTGAATTCGATACTCCAAAACCAAAAGGAACCCGGGTTGCTATCATAGGAGGAGGTAATGTGGCGATGGATTGTGCCAGAACTGCAATCCGGACAGGTTCTTCTGAAGTGATTATTGTATACCGGAGATCAAGATCTGAATTACCTGCAAGGCATGAAGAAGTTCGCCATGCTGAAGAAGAAGGAGTAAAATTCCGGTTGCTTACTTACCCCGTAAAATTTCTCGGCACTGATGTTAATACCCTGAAAGCCATGGAGTGTATTAAAATGGAACTTGCTGAACCAGATGAATCCGGGAGGAGAAAACCGGTTCCTATTGAAGGATCAAATTTTACTATAGAGGTAGATTTGGCGGTTGTTGCCATTGGCAACGGTGCAAATCCGGTGATTTTCCAGACTACACCCGATATAAAATTGAATAAATGGGGTTATATTATAGTAAACCCTGAAACCAATGAAACTTCAAAAGAATTCGTTTATGCAGGTGGCGATATTGTAACAGGTTCAGCCACCGTCATTCAGGCGATGGGTGCAGGAAGAATAGCAGCTGATGCCATTCACAAGAAACTGTCCAGTATGAATGAAAAGCAGATTAGTTAACATTAAAAGCACGGACGGCAACTTTAAAAATCGAAACCTCTCTCCACCATAGAACCTTCCCTTAATAAAGAATAGTTTTATCCATAGGATGAGCATTCAAATTGAAAAATAATATTTAAAAACTTTATTTCTTGATTTAATTACTAAACCGATGCGTATTACACGATTGACCGCTGAAATAAAGAAAAAAGAAACCGAGGATGTGGATCTGACTTTACTGGCTCCCCTGATTGCCCGGTACAAAGGGCAAAAAGGAAATGTAATCCCGCTGCTCCAGGGAGCGCAGGATATCTATGGTTATCTTCCCCGGGTAGTATTTGAAAAGATCTCGCAGGAAACCGGCCTGGAACTGAACGAGATGTTTGGAGTAGCTACTTTCTATGCACAGTTCCGTTTAGCGCCGATGGGTAGGCACATTATCAAAGTGTGCCATGGAACCGCCTGCCATGTGCAGAATGCCAACGAAATCACGGAATCCCTGGAAGAAACCCTTAAGGTAAAAGACGGAGAAACAACTGAGGATCGGTTTTTTACACTCGAATCGGTAGCATGCCTCGGATGCTGTTCACTTGCGCCTGTCATGATGATCGATGACAGCACTTACGGCAAACTGACCAAAAATGAAGCAATGAAGGTGATAAAGAACATCCGGCTTTCGGAAAGCAATTAAATTATCACGTTTAACTTTCAACATTAAGCTCCTGAAACTGAATTTACAAAACATAGATAACTCGATATGAATCATACTGTCGTTACTGTTGGACTTGGAAGTTGTGGAATAGCTGCAGGCGCAGGCAAGACCTATGAGAAGATTAAAGCGCTGAAAGAGGCTGACAACCTCGATTTTGAGTTACGGAAAACCAGTTGCATCGGGATGTGTTACAGGGAACCGCTGGTCGAAATTACGGACGAAACCGGAACTTACTTTTATGGTGAAGTTGATGAAGGCAGGGCCATCGAAATCATCGAGAAACATATTCATCAATTCAATCCCATTCGTGATTATATTGTACAAACAGACCTGTTTGATGCACCCGAAAATAATTTTCTCAAATCGCAGATAAGAATTGTCTTACGAAATTGCGGATATATCGATCCCGAATCGATCGATGAATATGAATCCCGGAATGGATACATGGCAGTAAAAAAGATCAGAGACGATAAAGTGATCCGGACGAATGTCATTCAGATAATTATTGATTCTGGATTGCGTGGCCGCGGTGGTGGTGGTTTCCCGACTGGTTTGAAGTGGAGACTTGCCAGTGGAAATAAATCGGAAGAGAAGTACGTGATTTGCAACGCTGATGAAGGTGACCCCGGAGCTTTTATGGATCGTTCCGTGCTTGAAGGTGATCCCCATTCAGTGCTGGAAGGAATGATCATTGCAGCTTATGCCATAGAGGCGACACATGGGGTAATCTATTGCCGCGCAGAATACCCATTGGCTATTAAACGGCTCAACATTGCTCTGGAACAGGCAAGGCATAAAGGATACCTGGGGAAGAAGATTTTTGGGATCGAAGGATTTGATTTTGATATCTACATTAAGGAAGGTGCCGGAGCTTTTGTCTGCGGTGAAGAAACAGCCCTGATCGCATCGGTGGAAGGGAAAATAGGCATGCCCCGCAAACGCCCGCCATTCCCTGCGCAATCAGGATTATGGAAAAAGCCCACCAACATCAATAACGTGGAAACCTTTGCCAATATTCCCTGGATCATTCTGAATGGACCAAAAGCATATGCTACATTCGGGACCGAGAAAAGCAAGGGGACCAAGGTATTTGCACTGGCAGGTAAAATCAAACATTCTGGTTTGGTTGAAGTTCCGATGGGCATGACGATCAATGAGGTAATCTTCAAGCTTGGAGGTGGAATCAAAAACGATAAAAAATTCAAGGCAGTGCAGTTGGGAGGACCATCAGGGGGCTGTATTCCGGAATATTTATCCGATACGCTTGTGGATTATGATTCCGTGAATGCGACCGGCGCTATCATGGGTTCAGGCGGTATGGTAGTTATGGACGAAACGACATGTATGGTTGATGTCGCCAAGTTCTTCCTTGATTTTACCAGAAAAGAATCTTGTGGAAAATGTACTTTTTGCCGTATGGGTACTATGCGTATGCTCGAGATTCTCGACCGGATAACCAATGGCAAAGGGAAAACAGGTGATATTGAAAACCTGGAAGAGTTGGCATATGAGATCAAAGATAATTCTCTTTGCGGGCTTGGTCAAGGAGCGCCCAACCCCGTTCTGACAACGATCAAGTACTTCAGGAATGAATATGTGGCACATATTACGCATAAGAAATGTCCTGCTAAAGTTTGTCGTCCGCTTATCACTTATACAGTCGATCCGGAAAAATGTACCGGTTGTCTGGTATGCCTGAAAAACTGTCCCGCCAACGCCATCACAGGTGAGCGGAAACAGACTCATTTCATCCACCAGGAACTATGCACGAAGTGCGGTGTCTGTTATTCCAAATGTAAATTTGATTCTATTATTTTAACTTAATAAATGTGTCTCTCCAACTCTCAAAATAACAACTAGAACCGATGGCTGTAAGTTCATTTAACATCACATTCAATGGAAGGATTGTGAAAGGGATTCCTGGTGAAACTATTCTGCAACTGGCTAATCGGCAAGGAATTTATATCCCAACCTTGTGTAATGATGAACGACTGGAACCTTATTCTTCCTGTTATATCTGCGTTGTGGAAGTAGGGGGCATGAGGGGACATCAACCAGCATGTTCCACCCGAATAAGCGAAGGGATGAGGATCACCACCGACAGTGAAGGTATCCGTAAATCCAGGAGAATGGCGCTGGAATTACTTTTAAGCAATCATTATGCCGACTGTCTTGGTCCCTGCAAGCAAACCTGTCCTGCAGGAGTGGATGTACAGGGATATATTTCGCTTATCGATAAAGGATTGTACAGCGAAGCTGTGGCTCTGATCAAGGAGACCAACCCGTTGCCGGCAATTTGCGGGCGCGT
>JBEKST010000190.1:0-6013 GCA_049516815.1 Bacteroidales bacterium
GGGTCGGATGCTTCACCCGGACTGGCAATGAACTCGTCGAAAACCGGAACTACACTTTTTCGAAGGCCTTGTTCGGGGTTGTCCTGTTCCAGTAAACTCAGATAATATGGTGTAATCCGGATCGGAAGTGTGTTGTTGATCTCCATGGCGGGCCGGATCTCATTATCGGTAAGATGGATAAAACGGGATAGCTGGTCAATCGTTTGCACACTATTCTTCAATTGCCAATGCCAGTTGGTCCAGTCTTTTTCAGTGGCCTCCGGAAAATATTGTTTAGCAAATTCGAGGGAATGTAGGCTAAGGGTAGTTTTATCCCGATCGAGCCTGTCTTGAATGAATTCTCTTAATATCTGTTCTTCACTTGTGAAACACTTTGTACTTGGAGGCTCTTCTTCTTCATTGAGCTCCGTATGGGTTACGCCCGATTTTTCGTTGTGAAGTTTTTCCATTTCTTTTTGATGGTTACTAAAAACCGGTATTCAGTGCCCTTTGTACCTATCCGATGTTCGCTGATGTAAAACATTGATAATCCGATTTTTAAATTAAAAAATTAACACTGAACCTGCAAGAAAAAGACCTGCTGATTTCATTTTGCAAATAGGTACATTTTTTACGTACATTTGACAAAAGTACAACTTTTTTTTCAACAAAATATTGTTAATAAAACAAATCACTTTTAATATTCATGAAATTATTTTTCCGCCATATGGGGCAAGGGACTCCAGTAGTCATTTTGCATGGGTTGCTGGGACTTTCAGATAATTGGGTTACATTCGGACGGCAAATGGCTTTGGATTTCGAAGTATTCATTCCGGATCTTCGCAATCATGGCCAATCTCCGCATGACCCTGTTTTTAATTTTAATGTCCTTGTCGAGGACCTGAATGAACTGATCGCAGATCAAGGGTTGAAGAAGGTAAACCTTATCGGCCATTCTCTGGGTGGAAAAACAGCAATGCTCTTTGCCCTCAGATCCCCGGATTTCCTGGATAAACTGGTAGTTGTGGATATAGCGCTCCGGAAGTATTCCATGAACCTGGAACATCAAATGCTGATAGATGCCATGTTGAAAGTGGATTTTTCATCAGCCCGCTCGCGTTCAGATGTGGATAGGCAACTTGAGCGGAACGTTCATAGCTTAAAGCTGCGACAATTTTTATTGAAGAACATTTACTGGAAAGATAAAGAAACGCTGAGTTGGCGTGTTAATCTTCCCATATTGAAAGAAACCCTGCCTTTGATACTGGAAAGAATTCTACCCGGGAGACAATTTCTGAAACCGGTATTGCTGGTGCGGGGTGGATTATCCGATTATGTTACGGATGCTGATCTTCCTGAAATGTTAAAACAATTCCCCCTTACTTCAGTGAAAACCATTGCAAATGCTTCACACTGGGTTCATGCTGATACACCGGGGGAATTCTACAGCCTGGTACACCGATTTCTCCTGGCTTGATCAGTATCTTACCACTTCTATGGAAGAAACCGCGGTTTTGATGGTGATATAAATCTTCGTTTTATTTTCTTTGAAATTTTGGGTTTGGTACACATGGTTCCCTTTGTTCTCAAAACCTTCCAGAGTCTTGCTGACCAGGAAGGATTCGGAAGTAACCTGGCACCCAGCTGTTTTCGGAACATCCACATGAATTGAGGATGCACCGGCATTAAATACTACCACCGTTTTAGGATTCTTATCTCCCAACCTCACATCCATCGAAGAAGCACCTGCCTCAAAATCGGCTGTATCAATCTTGTAATCGCTCAGGTCGAAATTGGCAGCAGCGGCGCCGATATTCATTTCGAGGTTCCATGCCGGTTTGGGATTCAACCTGATGTTCACTTCGTTTTTCCGGATGTTATGTCGTGAAGTACCTTCCTGCAATTTTAATGAGATCTTCTTATCACCATTGATATCTTTCGTTGTCAATTCATAATTTCCGATATCACCGCTTTTGGAAAAAGAAAGAAATTCGGAAGTACCCCCTTTTATTTTAAAATTACCTGCTGCAGCATCCAGACTCAGTATCCCTTTTTTTGCAAGCGAATCGAACGGAACAGAAAGGTTCTGGTCACTGAACGTTTTGGTGGTACTGTTGTTATCCTCATCATCCCATTCCCACCGGAACGAATGATCGGGATGTCGAAAATGCCAATACCAGGGCCGCCCTTCAGGAAGCCGGTTAATAATTAAAAACATGGAAACCAATACTACTCCCAAAAGGATATATTTCACCATGTCTTTTACGGGTAATATGGTAATTCCCCAGAAAAGAAGGATTATCGGCCAAAGTCTCCAAAAGGAGAACCAGCTAAAATGAACGATCCCGAAATTATTCAGAATGAACAACATTCCGATGGCAATCAGGATCAAACCCCAGAAAAGATGCTTATATTTCATGATAATTTTTTTTACGATTTCACTGTATACTTCCTGTCTCGCGGGATGAGTGCAGGTTCTTAAAAGAAAAAAGAATTACGGATTGGTTTTTTTTCCCGAAAAATTGTTGATTAAAAGTCCAATACCAATCACCACCAGGATGATAGGCCACAAATCGGAAAAACTTACATGTGGAATGAATTCATCGGCCAGGAACAATACACCGAGCGTGATCAATACCAATCCACCAATCAGGTTTCCGCGATCCCTATGCCGGTGTGGTGGATACCGGAAAGGATCATTTTTTGACTTTTCCTGTGAACCCTGGGGCTCTTCATAAGAGGATTGCTTGTTTTCCATTGTTGAGGAATTTTGAGATTGAGAATAATCAAAGGGCTTTTCCGGTGTGATGATCCAGAGAATAATATAAGCAAAAAAGCCACCTCCGGCAACAATAATAAGCACCAGAAATAACAAACGCACGAGAATGGGGTCAATATTAAAGTATTCGGCAAGTCCGCCGCAGACTCCGGCAAGCACTTTATCCGTGCGGCTCCGGTAAAATCGTTTTGGTTCCATGTACTGTGAATTATATTTTTAGTCGGACATTAGACGAAAAGGATTGTTCAAAGTTACAAGGGTATGTTTTTTTATGTAACAGATTCTTGCCGCTGCCGGTAGATCTTTTTAGAAAGCTGCACACTGATTTCATAGAGAGCGTAAAGCGGAATTGCGACCACGAGTTGAGTGAAAATATCCGGGCTCGGGGTGATCAATCCTGCAACGATCAGGATAAAGACAATGGTGTGTTTACGGTATTTCGACATGAAGGCAGGGGTCAGGATACCGATCTTGGTTAAGAACAGCACGATCACCGGGAACTCAAAAATAAGCCCCATCAGGAGTGTCATGGTCGTCACGGCACCGGTATAAGAATCAAGGGCAATCGTGTTGACGACGGATCCGCTTACCTGGTAATTTCCCAGGAAATTAACCATTAACGGAACCGCCAGGAAGTAGCTGAACAACACTCCTGTAAGGAATAATGAAGATATCACCAATACTGCGCCACGGGTGTTTTTCCGTTCGACCGGTGTCAGTCCCGGCGTGATGAATCTCCAAAATTCCCAGATAATATAAGGTGAGGCAACAATAAACCCGGCTATGAAAGAGATGGTCATTTGCGCCATGAACTGGCCTGCCAGTCTTATATTGATCAGGTGAAGGGAAGATGTGTCGAGGCAGAAAGAATCCATCGATAGGGATTTCCCGAGTTTACATAATATCCGGTAGGTAATGAAATCGGAGTTTTTCGGAGCAAGGATGATATAATCGAAAAGGATATGTTTAAAGCTGAAAGCGACTATGGTTAGCAGGACAATCGCAACGATACCACGAATAAGAACACTCCTGAGTTCATCCAGGTGTTCCCAGAATGTCATTTCACCTTCCCTGTTTTTCTTTCTCATCTCTTTATTATGGCAAACAAATATAATGATAATATAGTCGTCGGGATTTTAAAATATGGCTATCTTGCATCCTCTGTTAATCTTTGCATCTCAGTTTTTTTACATCTGAAAACGATCTAAAACAACAACTAATGACAACATTTTATGGATTTGGATATCACGTTTGCAGGAGGGAAAAAAGTCAATGCCAGTTTTAAGGGGCACATTCACAAAACCGATCAGCCCATAATCTCAGGCGGGGAAAATTCAGCGCCTTCTCCCTATGATTTATTTCTGGCTTCCATTGGCACCTGTGTGGGGATTTATGTGAAATCATTCTGCGACCAACGCAATCTTCAAACCGAAAACATTAAACTCACCCAATCACTCGAATATAATGCCAAAACGAAATTACCCTCGAAGATCAGTATTGAGATACATTTACCTGTGGATTTTCCGGAGAAATACCGGGAAGCGCTTGTCAATGTTGCTGAGTTGTGTACGGTGAAACGAACAATTGCGAATCCCCCGGTTTTTGAGATCCGGACTGTAACGGTTTAAATTACCATATTCCCGGGAACGAGGCTTTGCCGATTACCCCGTTTGGCTTATCTGTTCCAATAAATCCATATTTACAATTGTTATGGACCGGCCTTTAAGGGCTATAATCCCTTCAGACTTGAATTTTATAAGAACCCTTGTCGCACTTTCCCTGGAAACCCCTATGAGGTCAGCAAATTCCTGCCGTGAAAAGGGCAATTCAAACTGATTTGTTTCGTAAATAATTGTTGAAAAGTACAAGATTGCATCTGCAACACGTCCAAATATCTTTTTTTGTGACCGGTGTAGAAAACGATTGATGTTATTTAAGCTATCCCGGCTTGTAGAGACAAGAATCTCATAGGCAAAATTTCCATTCTCCCGAACAAGACTATTAAACTTATTAATATCGATATAACATATTTTACAATCTTCCAGCGCTGCATAAGAATAATGATTTATCCTGTCACCAAATAAGGAAGGTAATCCCAGATAGGTGTGTTTTTTTACAATTTGTAAAATTTGTTCCTTTTCTCCCAAATGTTCAATATATTCCTTTGCTAAGCCAGTCTTTAGATAAATAATATGAGATGTCAGCGAACCTTCATGCAAAATCACTTCTCCTTTTTTTAGAAAACTTTCCTGGCTGTTGGAAGCGACAAGCTCTAATTGTTTAGAATTAAGAACTGCTGCTGCGCAGGAAATGTCTTTACAGTCATGGCATGTATTTTCTGTTTTTATTATCCCGGACAGCATATCAAGTTGAATTGCATCAAAGAATTAATTGTCTTTGAGCATGCAAAGTTGCAAAAAAAACACATATCGAAATGTGATAATTGTCACAAATATTACACAAATGAACCACATGAAATTTTAGTAAGAGTCACATTCAATAATTAGGAAGTATCACATTATATTGATCATATTCAAAATTTAAGATGTTTAATTTTGTATATTCAAATCTCCTACTCAAATTGTCTAAAACGGGAAAAGAAATGAAAATAGCAATACCAACAGCAGATGGATTTACAATAAATCAACATTTCACACCAGCCAAGGGTTTTCTGGTATCGACCATTCAATTTGGCGAAGTTGTTGAGCAGGAAATGCGATCGACTCCTAATAGCGAAATCCTTGCATCAGAAGATGAATCTTATAAGAAACTTGTTGATTGCAATAAAGTAATTGTCAGAGAAATAGAATCCAATCAAAGCAATTTTTTACAATTGCAGAAAATAGATGTGATAAAAACTGATGAAACAATAATTACGAAAGTCTTAATGCAATATATAAAGATCGTCATGCAGAAAGAATCGGATACATGTTGTTCTCCTTGATAAAAAGGAAATATTTTCCGACTCCATTTCGTCATTTCTTAATTTATCTGATTCCGACCAATCGATGCTGACATTCCTAAAAGACCTCAACCAAACAACAACATCCAGGGACATAATGAACCTTGAAAAATACTTTAAAGTGTTCCGGGAAAATACGATTGGCTACAATCATCGTTATCAGACCCCTTATGGCCAGAAAACAATGCTTTATGCAGATTGGATAGCCAGTGGCAGATTATATCTTCCGATAGAAAAAACGATGATAAATTCAATTGGGCCATTCATTGGGAATACACATACCGAGACCAGTG
>JBEKST010000191.1:0-5996 GCA_049516815.1 Bacteroidales bacterium
TTGCTGCAAGATCGTGTTCATCTTCAGGCACAAAGGCCAATCCTGCATTTCCCTCGTCGATAAAAAGTTCTTTTGCTTCTCCTTCCACTCCAAGAAGGACCGGTTTTCCCAGCGCAAGGTTTTCAAATATTTTTGAAGGAATGGCTCCTTTGAAAAGATCGATCTTCTTCAACGGGATAAGGGCGACATCCACATTGGCAATTATTTTCAACAGCTGAGGCCTTGGCATGGAATCAAAAAAGAAGAGGTTATCCAGCGAAAGCGCTTTTTTCATCTTCGCCAGTTTATCTTTTTCCGGGCCAGCACCCACAAGGATGAACCGGATCTTTTTTGTTTCCCTGAGTAAATCTGCAGCTTTCAGAATAACTTCCAGTCCTTGTGCATGACCCAGGATCCCGGCATAAAGCAAAAGGAAATCATCCTCCTTAAAACCTGATTCCAGACGCCAGGAGATATCCTTGGAAGGAAGATTGCTATATGAAGGAATGTCAATGCCGTTCTTCAGCCAGTAAACAGATTTTGCGGGAAACCGTCGCGAAATATTGTGAATAATTCCCTTGGTTTGACCGGTAATGATGAAAGAAGAGCGGTAGAGAAATTCTTCGAGACGGATACTCAAATTTAGCAGGAAATGGTTGGAGATTATACCCAGCTTTTCGGCGCTTTCAGGCCATAGATCGGATACATTAAAAATGAGTTTCGCCTTTTTCAGTTTCTTTAATAAAATGGCCGAAATTCCAAGGAACAAGGGAGGAGATTCACAGAAGATATAATCGAATCGCCCAAGTTTAAACCAACCGGTACAAAATGAAGTAAACACAAAGCTGAAATATGTGAGCAACCTCTGAAAAATCGACTTGTTGTTTCCGACATATAGCCAGCACCGGTGAACCGTAATATCATCCAGGTGCTCCTTTACATAATATTTTTTCCTGTATCCTTCGTAAATCCGCATCTGCGGGTAATTCGGCATCCCGGTCAGAACCGTTACTTCCGCGCCTTTCTTACGCAATCTGGATGCCAGGTTCCAGAGCCTGTTTTGAGCAGAACCGACTTCGGGAGGAAAATATTGAGTCAGGATAAGGATCTTCAAGGTGTTATTTCTTTATTGGTTTATAACTGCTGGAAACAAATTCCTCATATATGGCAACCATCCTGTCGATGGAGTTCACTACGTTGAAATTTTGCAATACGAAGGCACGGCCATTTTTCCCCATTTTATCCCTGAGAGCCTTATCCATAATCAGCTTTTCAATTGCCTCCATGGCTTTTTCAGCATTCCCTGCCGGGATAATAAAGCCCGTTTGTCCATCTACAACAACTTCAGGCAGTCCACCGGCATCGGAAACAACAACCGGCTTTTCACTTGCCGAGGCCTCCAGAACAGAAACGCCAAAGCTTTCACTCAGCGATAGTGCCGCGAAGATATCTATCCTGTTATAATATTGCGGTACCTCTGCAGGTGGAACCTTCCCTGTAAAAATGACCTCTTTTTCCAATCCGGATTGCCTCACCATTGATTTCAGATTCCCTTCCAGCGACCCACCCCCAACAATCAGTAATTTAACCGGTATCCCTTGTAATTTCTCTTTCACCAGTTGAAAAGCGTGGATAAGAATTTCAACTCCATATACCGGTTCCAGCGCTTTGATGGTTCCGATGACCAGGTCACCTGTGCTGAATACCCGGGTGGCAGGAAAAACCTTGAATACATTAAGGTCAATACCAAATGGCGTCACGCAAACCTCCTTGTCGGTGTATCTGCGGATCGCTCCTGTCATAGCATGGCTGGTCGACAATATTTTATCTGCTTTCCTGAAATTGAACTTCAGAATCATGGGCCCTATGATGGGAATCCGGGGGAAAAAATAAATATCGCTTCCCCAGACTGAAAGGACAAAAGGATGGAAACCGCTAAGCGCTCCCAGTAACCCGTAACTCGAGGCATAATGGGCATGAAGCACATCCGGTTTAAACTCTCTAATCACCTCTGCCATGTGATGGATCAGCTTCAGGTATTTCATTTTTTGGAAGATTCCTGAAGAGAATACTCCTGGTTTGAATTTTTCTGGAACAAAAACTTCAATAGAGGCATCTGAATACCAATCTTCCACTGGTGAAGAAATGCTGAAGATCCCGATCCTGATGCCACGATCTGCAAGCCCCCTTGCCCATTTCCTTGAATGAGGTGAATTAATGTCGGTGAGTAAAAGAATCTTCATCAGGTATTGGAAAAAATTGTGCGGAAGTATGTCTTCAGGTGTAACGGAAATAGCTGCGGTTCATGAAACAAGATAAAAACCAATTGGATTGGACGAAGAAAAAAGTACTGCCAGGAGATGCCATATTTCCGGTAAAACCTGCGGAATGAAAGTTCGACCCTGAAAGTTCTTTCGCTTTCATTCCAGATATTCCGGGTCGCCCCTTTCCCGAGATGGATCAGCTGTGTATCAAGATAACTTATATTCAACTTATGCCTGTGGATGCTGTAAAACAGATCCAGATCCTCCGCATACATAAAATAATCTTCCGGCCAACCGCCAATGAGATCGAAGGCATCACAGCTGATAATAAGGCTCGCTCCGATATTCCAGTAGGCAACCTTTTCTTTTCGAAAAATACAATTGAAATAGTTGTTCAGTGTCGGAATAATATGCCTGTTCTTCAACGGTTTTCCCTTTTCATCGGCAAGGTTGGTGACATACACCGTGTTCTTATTACCATCGAGGACTTTTATATAATCCGCGGCCAGAGCGGGGTTCACGAGAATATCCGGATTCAGAAAATGCAAGTATTTTCCTTTGGCTGCAGAGGCTGCTTGATTATTGGCTTTTGCAAAACCCAGATTATCGTTCCCTTCAAGTATCCGGATCCGGGGTTCACCCGGGAAAGCCATACTGACCATCTGCAGAGAATTATCTGAAGAGGCATTATCGTATATGATAATCTCATATCCGTCATCC
Source organism: Bacteroidales bacterium (assembly GCA_049516815.1). Classification (GTDB taxonomy): domain Bacteria; phylum Bacteroidota; class Bacteroidia; order Bacteroidales; family FEN-979; genus FEN-979. Next base: position 2,964 of record JBEKST010000191.1, read on the forward strand.
ACATTGTCGAAGATACTGGCGATGCAATCTTTCAGCAGAGAACCCGAATTATAATTCACGATAATGATGCTGATGAAAATTCCGGTATCTTGGTTTGTCATGGCAACTCAGGTCTTTTCTCATTAAAACGTCTGTTCGTGAGCAGAAATGAATTTGTTAACATCATTCGATGGTTTTTTTAACCGGTTTTACAATCGTCAGGATCCATAAAATTACTCCGATGGCATATAAACTCATGAATATCGAAAGCAGGAGAAAACCTTTCTTTGCATCATGAAAGGCCCATCCTCCTAAACAGAAAGAGAGGATCATTAGCACATTTCCAATGATGGAGATATAAAACATGGAACGGGTTTTTCCCACAACCAGAGGTGACTGCGCAATGCAATACCGGATGAAATCAAAGAACATCCATGGAGCCAGTATCTGTGCATAAACGCCGGCTTCTCTCCATGACGGACCGAAAATAAATGCAAATAACAAAGGCCCGCCAGCCAGTAATACGATCAGCATGGGCAAAGCCACCAGCCCCGATAGTGTGATGGTTTTTGTCAGCAATTCTTTCAGGTTTTCATTTTTGTTAAATCGTTCGGCCGCATCTTTCATGTACACTTGTGAAATTGAACTGCCTATCAGCCAAAGGGGAGCCTGAAGAATGCGTAAGGATAAGGCATAAAACCCAACAACGGAAGAAGTGAAAAAGATCTTTGTAAGATAGATGATCCCATAGTTCTGCATCGTTTCCAGTATTGATTGGAACGTATTAGAAGCGGGGAGATCTTTGTATTTCCGTGCAAGGGGAACCAGGGAAGAATGGTCAAATTCATTTTTCCTGAATTGGCCGGATTTGTATATACAAAACCCGAGGAACAAGACAAAAAGGAAAGTCCCCGTAAGATTTCCAATCAACAGTCCCCAGGCGCCAATCTGGATCAATCCCAGGAATAAAGCAGTCAGGTTATTGCCTATCGAATTGATGATTTTTCCGGAAGACAGTAAGCGGTATTCCTTTTTTCGGATCAACCAGTTCTGAAATATATTTCCAAGTCCAAGAAAGAAGACCAGAACCGGTAAAAGGTAGATCCAACGGTTTAAAACCGGGTTCAGGGGAAGCTGGCCTGAAAGAAAAATCCGGTAAAGGAGGATCAGAATGAACAACAGGAAGGACAAACCAAGGGCAATGATCACTGAGAGGGAAGTTATATTTACTGCGTCTTTGTCTTCTTTTGGAAAAATAATGGCGATCTCATACCTCAATGTTGCAACTAAAGCAAAGAAACCTACGATGGAGATAAAAAATGTAAAAAGTCCAAGATCTTCAGGGGTATATAGCCTTGTCAGGACAGGTGAAACCAGGAATGTGATCGCCTGGGCAATACCTGATCCCAATACCAGCTTAAGCGTATTTTTAATGAACGATGAACGGTTGGATATCAGGGAGCCTGGCCCTATGAATTTTTCAAGCATGAATCATCCTGAACTAATGAATCTTCAAATATAATCTGATAATTATTACCGTTTATTTTTTTTCGGTTCCTGTGTCTTCAAAAAAAATGACATCGGGCGCAGGATTTTATCAAAAACAAAGTATTGGATCAGGGTAAAATCCTTGCCGTCATTGACCAGGGCATAAAGACGATCGCGGTCATAGGGAGCAGCATTCCCGAACTCATCCATCTCACCGGGAGCGGCACCTCGCCGGTAAGTTTTGATACTTTGTGTTGTATGACTTGTATCGGTAACAGAGATGATGCAATAAGGTGTCGTGGCAAGAATCGAGTCTTTCCGGCGTGGCTCCATATCGTTCAAAATGGCTTCAAAATTGATATTCCGGAATGAAGCCAGGAAATTCATGACTTTCAGTGTGTCGAATAGAGTAACCGGTTGGTTATTGGCTATTGAGATGAACCGAAGATTCATGTTCTGATTGTTTTTTATCTCAAATGAATTTTCAGGATCTGAAGGAAATTCCATTCTGACCGATTCAATTTGCTGAATCGTCTTCTTAAAGATTGAATAGTCCCTCCAGTATTTTTCAATAGGGGAATAGATGGGTGTCACAAATCCCCTGAGACCCTGAAGATAAACCACAAAAGGCACGGAAGAATGTTCCATGATCATATATGAACCCTGATTGCTTTGGATGGGGCCGCCTACATAATAAACCTTTGTGAGTTTTTCATGGGGAAACAGGTGAACAATATCAAAGAGGTTGACCCTGTATTTCCATTGGTAGATCTCCACTTTAACCGCAATGACTGCCAGGTCCCTGATAATATTTTCCAGTGCGGCTTTGGGAACCGTTTCTTTCACCTGCAACCCCAGCATGGTGCCAAGCAACAACTCAATATTGGCTTTTGACCCGGGATATTTATTGTTGACCAGCCATTTCCCTTTCTGAACCCGTGTCAAGGTCAGATTATTGTTATTCTTGTCTGACATAAAGATCTTGGTGACGTTGGAGGTATCGTCAATGGCAAAATCGCTCAATGCCCGCTTAAAGGTTGATTTGGAATTGGTCAGGATAAGCGCGATTGCTATGACACCTAATACTATGACAGCAATGATAAATTTCCTGTTGTTCTTCATACCGGTATTTACTGGTTTGATGTTGATGAAATGGTTGGCCGTGAATACTTTCTTGTACGAATCCTCAATTTGATGAAACTGAAGATCAGGATCAGGATCAATGGAAGCAGAACATTGAGGATCTGCCAGAACAGCCGCTGGCTTTCAACTTTAGTAGTGTCGAGCATCCGGAGCGTAAGTTCCCTTGAGCGGACCGTGATAAGACCGGAATCATCGCAAAGATAATTCATTGCGTTGAGGAGAAAATCCCTGTTGCCAAAAGTTTGCCTGGTATACTGGTCATATCCAAGCGGCAAGGGATATCCCTGCGTGAATTGAAACTGGTTTTTTATGATATCTCCGTCACCCACTATTATTATTTTCGTGGGCTTATGGCTTGCGGGTAAAAATTGAAGGTCTTTGTTCTCTGCAAGTTCCGGTGGGATACGAAACATATATGCGGAG
>JBEKST010000192.1:0-5977 GCA_049516815.1 Bacteroidales bacterium
GTCGGATCTTCGATCCGTTGAATGAACCTTCGTTCCTGTTCCTTATCACTGACCGAAAACCAGTATTTTATCAGGATGATTCCCGACCGTATCAGCATCGTCTCAAAATTCGGGCATGACCGCAGGAAATCCCAATATTCATCATCGGAACAAAATTCCATTACGCGTTCCACGCCAGCCCGGTTGTACCAGCTGCGGTCGAACAAAACCATTTCTCCGGCAGCGGGAAGATGATCAACATAGCGTTGGAAATACCATTGCGTTTTTTCGCGTTCGGTTGGAATGCCGAGTGCTATAACCCGGCAAACACGGGGATTCAGGCATTCGGTGATCCTTTTAATGGCGCCACCCTTGCCTGCTGCATCACGACCTTCAAAAAGAACAACCACCCTAAGCCCTTTATGTTTAATCCACTCCTGGAGTTTTACAAGTTCGGTCTGAAGCTTGATCAACTCACCTTCGTAAAAGTTGGAAACCATTTTTTTCTTCGGTTCTTCCGCGATGTCTTTTTTGATCACTTCTTCCAACTCTTTCTTTTTTTCCTTGTGTTTTTTGCCTTTATTTGCCATAGATCTTACTATTTTACAATGTCGTGGTATCGGAACACGTGACGTGTAACGCGTACCGCGTCACGCGAAATTCTTTGTCTGCCTGTCCGCTTGTCCGCCTGAATTAATCAATCACCAACTTCTTAACCTCAATTCCCGCCCTGGTCTGAATTTTAACTAAATAAATATCTTTTACCAGAGTGCTCACATCCAGTTCAATCATAGTTTGATTATTTAACTTATTCTGGGATACAAGTTCTCCTGTGAGTGTGAATATCCTAATTATAGTTTCCCCGGGCAATCTTCTCTTATCCGTGATTGTGATTTTTTTATTTGCAGGGTTGGGATAAATAATGAATTCCGAATAAGGAGATCCTGCTTCTTCAACTTCGGTTGTACCTCCATCGCTGGTTTTTAATATTGTTCCATGATACCCTACCACATTACCTTTGAGGTCATCTGTAAAATAAACTGAAAATAACTGCTCTGTTGTTCCACTCTGTTCAGAAACCCATGATTCACCACCATCGCAGGTTTTAAATATAGTTCCAATATTCCCGTCCCATCCTACTGCATAACCTGTTTCTGCAGAAGGAAAGAATACAGAAGATAATTGATGCAGACCATTTACTTTTAATGTCCAGTTTCCTCCTTGGTCAATGGTTTTAAAGATTTCTCCACCGTCACTTACAACATAACCTGTGTCTGCATCAGTAAAGAAAATTGACTTTAACCAATCATATGTTCCACACGTATTGTCAGTCCATGAAAAACCACTATTAGTAGTTTTTAAGATATGTCCAAAATAACCAACTGCATATCCTGTATTGGCATCAGTAAAATATATTGAAAACAGAGCACGATCTGATGGTTGAAATATAAAATTCCATGTCACACCACCATTAATAGTCTTTAATATGTCTCCATAATTTATTTGAAGTTGCGGTGAATAATAACCTCCTGCGGCATACCCCGTATCGCTATTAATGAAAAATACTGACATTAAATCATCCGTTATTCCGCTCGATTGAGCATTCCAGGTTATCCCGCCGTTTGTGGTTTTTAAAATAGTTCCGGATAAACCTACTGCATACCCTGTATTTATATCGGTAAAGTATACTGAACTTAATTGATTCGTTGTTCCACTCACCTGAGTAATCCAGTTTGTGCCTCCGTTCGTTGTTTTTAAAATAGTTCCTAAGCCTCCAACAGCATAGCCTGTATTTGCATCAGGAAAGAAAACTGAAGTTAAATAATTACCTGTCGGTGGTGGGATTATCTGTTGCCACTGGGAGAAAGCAAATGTCGATAAAATCAGAAAACAATAAACAAGGTACATTTTTTTCATACACCCCCCTTTTTATTATGAAAGCAGAACGTCACGCATAACGACTTTTACTCCATCACCGATTTCAGCAATATAAAAATCAGCCGTTAGTCCAGTTTTTGCTTTGTATTCAGTACCGACTTTTTTAATAAAAGCCGGAATGACATCTTCCCTGACGAGGCTCACAGTGCATCCACCGAATCCGGCGCCGGTCATACGGGAGCCAAGGACTCCTGGTATCTTCCATGCTTCTTCAACAAGAGTATCCAGTTCAAAACCTGTCACTTCATAATTATCACGGAGCGAATCATGTGATGCATTCATCAACATGCCGAATTGCGGGAGATCGTTTTTCAGCAGACTTGAAACTGAAGCGAGGACACGCTGGTTTTCCGAGATCACATGACGTGCCCTTTTCCGGATAACCTCATCAGGAATACAATCCTGTGCCTTGAAGAACTGAGGAAACCCAAGGTCTCCCAATTTATTTATGGAGAACCGTTCCGCAAGAAAAGAAATGGCAAGCTGACATTCGGCAACCCTTTCGTTGTATTTAGAGTCGGCCAGGCTCCTGGGTTTGTTTGAATTGGTAATGATCAGTTTATACCCGGAAAGGGGAACAGGTACGAGTTTGTACTCAAGATTACTGCAGTTCAGAAAAATCGCATGATTGGCTTTGCCCATTCCTACCGCAAATTGGTCCATGATCCCGCAATTCACCCCGGCGAATTCCTGCTCTGCTTTTTGCGACATCTTAACGAGATCCAGCAGATCCAACCCGCCATTTATCAGATGGTTCAGTGCAAATGCAGTGACCATTTCAATGGATGCTGAAGAGGAGAGCCCGGCGTTGTTAGGAATATCGCCATAAAATAAAAGTTCCATCCCTCCAACAGGGCCCCCTTTTTTAATAAATTGCTCAAAAACACCGAGAGGATAATTGAACCAATGCACAGGTTGCTTCGAAAAATGGTCCGTAACGGGAATGACCGTTTTCTGTGGATCATTCACAGAGTTAAGTTTGATCACCCTTTCATCAGTCAACCGGATCAGCAGGTAGGTTCCATATTGTATGGCGCATGGAAGGACAAAACCGCCGTTATAGTCGGTATGCTCGCCAATAAGATTAACACGGCCGGGAGCGAAAAAAAGAACCGGCTCATTGCCCGTGGTTCCGTAAAGATCAGCAAAAGTTTTTCTGAGGTTTTCTGTTTCCACCATATCAGATGAGTTAGAATAATAATGATTCGAAATTACGATAAAATTTCCTATTTCCGACACACCAAATCTAACTTCCCACATCTCATATCCCACATCCCATATCCCACATTTCCCACATTCATCAGAAACCGGTATGAATTAAAAATGGTATTTTTGCCGGGTAAAACCTGATTTTTTCTGTATATGAGAAGTCATCGTATTTTGATTCTCCTCCTTATACTCATTCTTCCTTCTCCTGCCCTTTTTTCACAAGATATGAATAAAATCGACCTTGGCGGGAAATGGAAATTTCGCAGGGCAGGAACAAACCAATGGATGAATGCCAAAGTTCCCGGTTGTGTTCATACCGACCTGATGAAAAACAACCTCATCCCTGATCCTTTTTTACGTGACAATGAAAAAAGCATACAATGGATCAGTGACATCGGATGGGAATATGAAAAAACATTTCTGATATCAGATACTATCTTCCGGTTCCCGCACATTGAACTTGTATGTAAAGGACTGGATACTTATGCCAATGTATACTTGAACGACTCGCTGATCATCGTTGCCGATAATATGTTCCGTGACTGGTATGCAAATATTCAGCGACTGTTGAGAATCGGGGTCAATCACCTGAGGATCCAGTTTCCTTCCGTTACTGATGAAAATAAAGCCCGGTATAATCGCCTGAAACACAAACTCCCGGGCGACGAGAAAGTGGTTTGCAGGAAAGCTGCCTATCAGTTTGGTTGGGACTGGGGTCCAACCCTGATCACAAGCGGCATCTGGCGACCGATCTACATCCGTTGCTGGAATCAAATGAATTTGCTGGATGTTCAATATATCCAAAAAGATCTTACTGATTCCCTCGCGAACATGACAGCCGTTTTTACTTTACTGTCTTCTGTTTCCGATACAACTTTCATCCAACTTTCTGTAAATGATAAAATGTTGGCAACAAAAAAGGTCCCTGTGCAAAGCGGGGTGAATGTCGCACGAATCGATTTCCAGATCCGGAACCCAAAACGCTGGTGGCCGAGCGGACTAGGCGATCCCTATTTGTATCCCATTCATCAGAAGATCTATTTTACAGGAAAACTTGCATCTGAAGGAACTCAGAAAGTGGGTTTACGAACCATTAAGATGCACGAAGATCAGGATTCTACCGGGAACAGTTTTCACTTCCTGGTGAATGGCATTCCGGTATTCATGAAAGGGGCGAATTATATCCCCCAGGACAACTTCCCTTCGAGGGTTACCGATTCCTCTTACAAAGCATTGATTGCTTCAGTAAAAGCTGCAAATATGAACATGCTCCGTGTCTGGGGCGGTGGCATTTATGAAAATGATATTTTCTATGACCTTTGTGATGAGAATGGGATCCTGGTGTGGCAGGATTTTATGTTCGCCTGTGCACTTTACCCGGATAACAAAGATTTTATCAGGAATGTTCAGTCCGAGGCCATACAAAATGTGGTTCGCCTTAGAAATCATCCGTGTATAGCACTTTGGTGCGGAAACAATGAAATCGATGAAGGCTGGAAGAACTGGGAATGGCAGAAACAATACGGATACACTCCTCAGGATTCGGCAGAGGTCTGGAATAACTACAAAGGTATTTTCGGCGGCACCCTGCTGAATGTCATATCGAAATACGATTCCCTCCGTCCTTATATTCTTTCTTCGCCACGTATCGGATGGGGACGATCAGAAAGTACAAAACAAGGAGATATGCACTACTGGGGTGTCTGGTGGGGAAAAGAACCTTTCTCAGCCTATAAGGAGAAAATCGGAAGATTTATGAGTGAATACGGATTCCAGGGATTTCCCCCGATGGAATCGATCCGGAAATTCACCCTTCCGGGCGACCAACAATTGGGGTCACAGGTGATGAAAGCACACCAGAAGCATCCAGTAGGATATGAAACAATTGATGAGTACCTGCTCAGGGATTACAAACGTCCAAAAGATTTCATATCTTATGTTTATGTGAGCCAGGTGCTCCAGGCAGAAGGGATCAAGACGGCTATCGAGGCACACCGGCGCGCAAAACCGTATTGCATGGGAACCCTCTACTGGCAGTTGAACGATTGCTGGCCAGTGGTTTCATGGTCTTCCAGGGATTATTATGGAAATGATAAAGCCCTTCAATATTTTGTAAAAAACGAATATAATACGCTGCTCGTTTCTCCCGTTGTTACAAACGGGATCCTCCATGTCTATATCATCTCCGATAGTCTTCAGGATTGCCATCTTAATCTTCGGCTTAGCCTTAGTGATTTCAAAGGCCACATTTTCCTTGATACGACCGGGACCACCAATATCCTGCAAAATTCTTCCTTTTCATATTTTGAATCTCCGGTAGATAAACTGGTACAGGGAAAAGATATGAAACAACTGGTCTTTTCCGCGCAGTTGACTTCCGAGAAGAAAATCCTCTCACAAAACAACTTTTACTTCAACCCTGTAAAGGATCTTCTACTGGAAAGACCGCTGATCGCTAAATCAGTTCAAAAGACACTGGAAGGGTATCTGATCATGCTATCCTCAAACCAACTGGCAAAAAATGTCTACCTGACTTCAGGTCAGAAAGGATCCTTTTCAGATAACTTCTTTGATCTCCTGCCGGGTGAAACAAGGTCCGTTACTTTTTCGACCAAAGACAAAAGTAGTGGATTTGAAGATAATCTAAAGATCATGACCCTTGCCGACATATATTGATAAATACTGATAATAAATGAGAAAACTATTTATTCTTCTGATCTTTTCCTGTTGTGCGTTGTTCGTCACCGGGCAGCAGGTGGGTTTAAAGGTTATGACATTCAATATCCGTTACGATAATCCTGGCGACGGAGATTATACATGGCAGAAACGGATCCCTCTTGTAAAAGAGCTC
>JBEKST010000193.1:0-5965 GCA_049516815.1 Bacteroidales bacterium
AGGTAGACGGACTACAGGGACTCTTACCTGGTCATTCCTGGTCGGGAGTTGGCAGGGATGACGGAAAAGAAAAAGGGGAATATTCCGTGATCTTTTACCGCAAAAACCGTTTTAAAAAGGTGGATGGATCGACCTTCTGGCTTTCAGAAACACCGGGCGTTCCCGGGTCACGCTCGTGGAATACGGCTTGTACACGCATTGTAACATGGGTAAAGTTGAAGGATCAAAATAGTAACAGGTTCCTTTTCGTTTTTAATACCCATTTTGATCATGCCAGTCCAACCGCCCGTGAGGAAAGCGCAAAACTGCTGCAGAAAAAAATATCTGAAATTGCCAGAAACACAAGTACCATCATAACCGGTGATTTCAATGATACCGTAAGCAGCATCCCAATCCAAACATTGACCTCAGGCCCCGAAGCACTCGTGAATACACGAAACCTTTCATCTACTCCACCTGAAGGACCGGATTATTCTTTTATTGGTTTCCCTTTTAATCCTCAAAAAGGGAACGTCATTGATATGATCTTTCTTAAGAATAAAGGAAAGATTAACGTTATCCGGCACCGCGTAGTGACCTATCATAAAGATGGTAAATATCCTTCCGATCATCTTCCTGTGTGCACCGAATTAGAGATCCCAATCCGTTAATCCTGATATGAAAAAAAACAAAATTCTCTTCCTGGCATTTATGCTCCTATTCAGCGGAACCACCTTCAGCCAGCAAAAAAAATTCCTGACAGAATTTGTGAATCCCATGATCGGTACCGGCGGTCATGGGCATACATACCCGGGTGCCAGTTTGCCATTCGGGATGGTTCAGCTCAGTCCTGACACACGGCTCGATGGTTGGGATGGATGCTCTGCTTATTACGGAACTGACACCATAATCTATGGTTTCAGCCATACCCACCTCAACGGGACCGGGTGTTCGGATTATGGAGATATACTTGTCATGCCGGTAACAGGGAATGTCAGCCTGGCAAATTATGGCTACCGTTCGGGGTTTCATCCAACGCCTGAAGGAGAACAGGCATCAGCCGGTTATTACAAAGTATTTCTTGATAAATATCATATCAAGGCCGAACTTACTGCTACAAAAAGAGCCGGTTTTCACCGGTATACCTTTTCTGTAGCAAAGAATGCAGGGTTGGTTATCGACCTGAAACACCGCGATAAAGTCATAGCATCATCGCTTCGTTTAGTCTCTGCGACCGAAGTGGAAGGAATGCGGGTTTCCCAGGCCTGGGCACAGCGGCAGATTGTTTATTTTGTTGCCCGGTTTTCAAAACCTTTTACCTCCTGCCGGATTAACAATTATGATGAAAATATTATTGTTGGAAAAGAGATCACCGGCGACAGTATTATTTCCTGTTTTAATTTTTCCACTATTGAAAATGAGAAGATCCTCGTAAAAGTAGGTCTGTCAGCCGTAAATTGTGAAGGTGCCAGGAAAAACCTGGATGCTGAGATTCCCGGCTGGGATTTTGATAAAACAGCTAATGATGCAGCAATGGCATGGAATAATGAACTTGGAAAGATCATCGTTGAGGGTGGCACAATAGAACAGAAAATCGTCTTTTATACCGCTTTATATCATGCCTTTCTTACACCCAACCTTTATATGGATGTCGATGGTTATTACCGTGGCCGCGACCTGAAAGTCCACCAGGCAGAAGGATTCGATTATTATACTGTTTTCTCTTTGTGGGATACTTATCGGGCAGCCCATCCTCTTTATACATTAACAGAGCCAAAACGCGACAATGATTTTATCCTGACCTTCCTCCGTCAATATGATGAAGGAGGAATGCTGCCTGTTTGGGAGCTTTCGGGAAATGAAACGGACTGCATGATCGGGTATCACGCAGTTCCGGTGATCGTGGATGCTTATATGAAAGGGATCCGGGACTTTGATGCAGGGAAGGCGCTGGAAGCCATGAAACACAGTGCGGAACAGGACCGGTTTGGATTGAAATACTACAGATCACAGGGATTTATACCTGGAGATAAAGAGAGTGAATCGGTTTCGAAGACACTGGAATATTGTTATGATGATTGGTGTATTGCACAGATGGCGAAATCGCTGGGGAAAGCCGATGATTACAAGAATTATATTCAACGGGCTCAGTATTATAAAAACATCTTTGATCCTTCCACCGGTTTCATGCGTGCCAAAATGAACAATACCTGGTACGCTCCCTTCAATCCGGCTGAAGTCAATTTTAATTATACCGAAGCTAATGCCTGGCAGTATAGTTTTTATGTTCCCCAGGATATGGATGGATTCATGGCTTTGTACGGAGGAAAGGAGAAATTTGCAGAAAAACTTGATGCGATGTTCACTGCCGGATCGGGCATTACAGGGCGGGATCAATCGGATATTTCCGGGATGATTGGCCAGTATGCACATGGAAATGAACCCAGCCACCACATGGCTTATCTCTATGATTATGCCGGGAAACCATGGAAGACACAGGAACTGGTTCATCGTATCTGCAAAGAATTGTATACTAATAACCGGGAGGGTTTATGCGGAAATGAAGACTGCGGACAAATGTCATCCTGGTATGTTTTAAGCGCTATGGGATTTTACCCGCTAACGCCCGGTTCGCCTGTGTATGCCATCGGAACACCCTTATTTTCCAATGTAACGATCCATCTTGATAACGGAAAAACCTTCACTATTAAAGCAGAAGGACTGAACAGAAACAATTTTTACATCCAGGCGGCAAAACTGAATGGATTGACGTATACAAAATGTTATATGAACCATACCGACATCCTCAATGGCGGTGAACTTACCTTTTTTATGGGACCGGTTCCCAATAAGAACTGGGGCAGTATTCCGGGTGATTTTCCTTCTTCTTCCATCATTGATGACCTGATATCGCCGGTCCCATCCATCCTGCAAGGAAAGAAAAATTTCACTGACACCACGACGGTTAGTCTGTCAGTTCCGGTTAAGAATGAGAAGATATATTTTACGCTCGACAGCAGTGAACCAACGAAACAGTCTCCTGTTTTTCAAAAACCTTTATTGCTTGATAAGAATACAACACTTAAAGCATTTGCATCCCTGGACGGATCTCCTGAAAGTTTCAGGATCACATCGCATTTCAGGAAAATCCCCAAAAACCGGAAGATCACATTAAGAACAAAATATTCCCAGCAATACACTGCCGGTGGTGACATGGCGCTCATTGATTTCGAAAGAGGATCTGAAGATTTCAGAACCGGATCCTGGCAGGGATATGAAGGTGTAGATATTGATGCCATTGTTGACCTTGGGGAAAATCAGCCCATCCATACTCTGACTGCCGGATTTCTCCAGGATGAGAGGTCCTGGATCTTTTTCCCGGTTGAGGTTTCCTTTTTCCTTTCGGATGACGGAAAAACATTCCGGAATGCCGGAACCCTGAAAAACGATGTTCCTGACAATCGCGAAGGTTCGATCATAAAAGATTTCACCTTGAAACTTACCGGAATGCATGCCCGCTTCATTAAAATGCTTGCCAGGAATCGCGGGATCTGCCCACCCTGGTATCCCGGGGCAGGAAGTAAAGCATGGATCTTTGCAGATGAAATCGAAATAGAATAGATGTCGACAAAATTCCGTTCCGATCTCATCCTTCTCCTTGCCGCCATTATCTGGGGCTTTGCTTTCGTGGCGCAGCGTGTTGGAATGGAGTATGTCGGACCATTTACCTTTAATGGAGTACGCTTCATATTGGGTACACTGGTCCTGGTTCCTTTTCTTTTCATTGGAAAAAAATTCAGCCCAAAAGATCCTTCATTGGTAATCAGCAGGAGAAAGATTTTCTTGGGTGTAATAATTACCGGCATTCTTCTGTTTATCGGTGTTTCATTACAACAGGTTGGATTGAAAACCACTACAGCAGGAAAAGCCGGTTTCATCACAGGACTTTATGTTGTTTTTGTTCCCATCGTTGGAATCTTCCTTGGACACCGGATAAACCTTTATACCTGGCTGGGCGTCTTATTCTCTGCAACGGGTCTTTATTTCTTAAGCATTAAAAGCGGACTCCGGATCGAACATGGCGACTTGCTGGTGCTGGGCTGTGCAGTCGTGTTCACCTTTCATGTGCTAATGATCGGCTGGTTATCACCCAGGATGAATTCTTTCGACCTTGCAACAGGACAATTCGCTATCTGTGCCCTACTTAACATCCTTGTTGCTTCTTCTATTGAATCTGTTGATGCGGGAAAGATCATAGAGGCGGCCGTCCCTATTCTTTATGGAGGAATCCTGTCGGTCGGCATAGCCTATACACTGCAGGTTATCGCCCAAAAAGAGGCACATCCTGCCTATGCATCTATCATCCTGAGCATGGAAGCAGTTTTCGCTGCACTCGGTGGCTGGATGATCCTTCATGAATCCCTTTCCCAACGTTCTTTGATCGGTTGCGTACTGATGCTGGCAGGAATGGTTATTGTACAGATAAAAAGATTGTAACTTTGCACTCTCTTTCCAATTTAAATTATATAGATGAGAAGAATTTTCGTATTACGTTTTTTTCTGGTCACAGCCATCTGCTTTGGCATTTTTTCCGTTCGCGCGCAGGTCATTAACGACACAACGGTACCTGCAGTTCAAAACCATATTGTCCAGGTTGAATTTGATGATTATTTCTTCCCGAATACCCTTCGGGTGGATTATTATATTGCCGGGGATTATAAGACCGAATCGGTTTATCTGAACCAGGTTAAGCAGGAACCCTACTGGAGTGGTCCTCGCAAACACCTGATCGATCCTTTTAATTTCGGTACCTACCGGGTCGCTGTTTTTGATTCTGTTTCGGGAAGATTGCTTTTCACCAAAGGATTCAGTAACCTCTTCCAGGAATGGCAGGGAACTCCCGAAGCCAGGCGCGTCCAACGTTCTTTTGAACAAACCGCAATTGTACCTTTCCCGCGTCAGACCATACGGTTTCAGGTCGAAAAACGGAAATATGCCGATGGGAAATTTGAAAAACTGTTCCAGATGTACATCAATCCGAATGATTATTTTATCAGCAGGAAGAAAATCCGTGAGATCCCGTTTGTGAAGTTTCATGATTCGGGAGAGCCTGAAAACAAAGTGGATATTGCCTTTATTGCCGAAGGGTATACCAAGGATCAGATGGAGAAGTTCCTCAAAGATGCCAACCGGATCGGGGATTATTTCCTCTCCCAGGAACCATATAGCGAATACAAGGACCGTTTTAATTTTTATGCCATCGAATCAGCATCTGAAGAATCCGGCGTGGATGTTCCGGGACAGAGGATTTATGTTAATACCGACTTGAACAGCAGTTTCTATACCTTCGATATGGACCGTTACCTGACTTCTTTAAATACAAAAGAAGTATATGACATCGCCGCCAATGTTCCTTACGATGTTATCTTTATCCTGGTAAACAGCAAGATCTATGGCGGCGGAGGATTTTACAACCATTTCGGAGAAAGCACGGTGGATAATTACCTCTCAAATATCGTTTCCATTCATGAGTTTGGACATACATTTGCAGGACTCGCCGATGAATACTATACTTCCGAAGTCACTTATTCGGATTTTTACAATATCAAAGTTGAACCCTGGGAGCCGAACATTACGACGAATGTTGATTTTGGTTCCAAGTGGAAAGACTTGGTTAAGAAAGGAACTCGCGTTCCAACCCCGAGGGATGAAAAATACCAGAACGAAGTCGGAATGTTCGAAGGTGGCGGTTATGTTGGAAAAGGGGTTTATAGCCCGATGATGGACTGCCGCATGAAAAGTAATGAAGCTGCTGGGTTTTGCCCTGTTTGCCAGCGGGCTATTATCCGCATGATCAAATTTTACAGTGAATAAAGGCCTGATCTTCGATATCAGGCGGTTTACGGTCCACGACGGACCAGGAATCCGTACCACGGTATTTTTCAAAGGTTGCCCCTTGAGATGCTGGTGGTGTCATAACCCGGAA
>JBEKST010000194.1:0-5955 GCA_049516815.1 Bacteroidales bacterium
ACCGGTATCTTTATCCCTTATCCACAACCGGCTCCTGGATCCGGAAGTTAAAGTTTTAAATCTTGATGGGGGATGTGTTTACAACATTTACCCCGACTTAGGGAACCTGGTCGCCCTTGACCTTGACCAGATGAGGATGCATTCTGTGCGGAACAGGGACTAATCTAAACAGGTTCAAATTCCTGGTTTCTCCGGGAGGGTTGAAAGCCCGCTTCACGGATGGCCTGCTGGATTCCTTCCACGTCAAATTTATAAGAGGCGCCGGCAACGGAGACCACATTTTCCTCGATCATGATGGATCCAAAATCATTAGCGCCTGCATGCAGGCATAACTGGGCGGTTTCCTTTCCCACCGTCAGCCAGGACGCCTGGATATTCGGAATATTTGGGAGCATGATCCGGCTGATGGAGATCATACGGATGTATTCATCAGGTGTCACTTTGTTCCGTATCCCTGATTTTTTTGCAAGCACCGTATCTTTATCCTGGAAAGGCCATGGAATAAATGAAATGAATCCTTTTGCACCGGCAGGTTTTTCTGACTGTGTTTCCCGGATATGCACAAGGTGCATCATCCGTTCATCCGGCGTTTCGATGTGACCGAACATCATGGTAGCCGAGGTGGTCAACCCCAGCTTATGCGCTGACTTCATTACATCCAGCCATTCCCTCACGGAACATTTTACCGGCGATAAGATCTTCCTAACCCGGTCGGCAAGAATTTCAGCGCCGGCACCCGGGAGGCTGCTTAGTCCTGCTTCTATCAGTCTTTTCAGGACCTTGATATAACTTATGGAATCCTTTTTTGCAAGATGAACGATCTCGGGTGGTCCCAGGGCATGGAGCCGCAATCCGGGATACATCTGTTTGAGATTCTTAAAAAGATCGACATACCAGTCGAGTCCCAGTTCAGGATGCAATCCACCCTGCAAGAGCAACTGGTCACCGCCAATGCATTTCATTTCTTCGATCTTGGATGCATATTCATCGAGTGTCGTGATGTAGACTTGCTTATTACTGACCGGGCGGTAGAAATTGCAGAATTTGCATCCCGAGATACAGGCATTGGTGATGTTAACGTTCCGGTCGATGATCCAGGTGACTTTGTTTTCCGGATGATGGATCTTCCGCAGTTCATTGGCTGTGTAAACCAACTCCCCCAACGGAAGTTGATGATACAACGCAAGCGCCTGGGCGGCATTCAGGAATTCCAGTCGCAAGGCTTTCTTGATAAGCAGATCCAGGTTCATGTTGCAGGGTTCGTGACCGTGTGGAAGATAAAACTTGAAAAGGGCAATTTTTATTACCTTTGCTTATTAAACTAATCCCAAAAATACGAAAAATCATGGTTCCCGAAATTGATAAAATTTCCAGGATCCCGATAAAGGCAAATATCATTTTCCTCACTCCGACTCCTGCAAATTTACCCAAAGGTTTTTTCAGCAAGGAAGAGCTTACCTATATTTCCCATCAGATCAAAAATGAAAAACAAGAATTTTTCTCCTTTAACAGACTAGATCATTGGATTTTTATCCAGGTGATAAAAGAAGAAGATGATCCTTATAAGGGAAATGAAAATTTGCGAAAATCGGGTGACAAGTTGGGATCGTTATTGAATGAGTTAAAACAACGAAAGATCATCCTCTATGATACGGCAAACCGGACCCGGGAAACCCTGGCTTTTACTGAAGGCCTGGTACTCGGACAATACCAATTCCTGAAATACAAGAGTGAAAAGGGAAAAGAAAATACACTGAAATCAATCCAGATTTTCTCCGGAAAAATAAAGAATACTGAGATCCGTGAGCTGACAGCAGTCACAGATGCCGTATTTCGCTGCCGCACCCTGATCAATGAACCGAATTCTTTTCTTACGGCGACAACCTTTGCCCGGGAAGTTGAAAAAATGGCGAAAACCTGTGGCGCCAGGGTTGAGGTGCTCAACAAAAACAAGATTGAAGCTCTCCAGATGGGAGGTTTACTCGCGGTGAATAAGGGCAGTGAGGTTCCGCCCACGTTTACCATCGTTGAATGGAAACCGAAACGACCGGTTAATAAAAAACCTTTTGTGTTTGTTGGAAAGGGAATTGTTTTTGATTCCGGTGGAATAAACCTGAAACCAGGCGATTCGATGAGTACGATGAAAGGAGATATGTCGGGCGCTGCTGCCGTATCTTCGGCCATCTATGCGATTTCCACTGCTGGCTTGCCGGTGCATGTCATCGGGTTGATGCCTGCAACCGACAACCGGCCAGGGCCGAAAGCTATTGTTCCCGGCGACATCATACACATGCAAAACGGAATGAACGTCGAAATACTAAATACCGATGCGGAAGGGAGATTAATCCTGGCCGATGCACTGAACCATGCCATGAAATACCATCCTTCCCTGGTAATCGACCTGGCAACACTGACAGGATCTGCCATTCGTGCAGTTGGCCGGTACGGTATAGTAGCCATGCAGATGAAAGCGACGAAAGAGCTGGAACTGTTAAAAGAATCAGGATTGGAAACCTATGAGCGACTTATCGAATTCCCAAGCTGGGAAGAATATGATGATGGGTTGAAATCGGATCTTGCCGATATGAAAAATATTGGCCCGGCAGAGGCTGGCGCCATCACTGCAGGGAAATTCTTGGAGAAATTCACCGGTTATCCATACATTCACCTTGATATCGCAGGCCCGGCATTCCTTGAAAAACGGGATTCTTACCACGGACAGGGAGGAACCGGTGTAGGAGTCCGGTTGTTATTCAATTTTATCCGGAAAGTGGCCTTTGGAAAAACCACCTGACCTACATATCACAATAATACTACTGCACCATTTCACCACTGCACCACTGCACCATTGCACCATTGAAATTTAAGATATATTTGCAAAAACAAGAAATATGAACCAATTCCCTGAAAAAGAACAAAGGATCAGAGTGGGCATTACGCAAGGAGATATAAATGGCATCGGTTATGAAATCATTATCAAGACCTTACAGGATCAACGCCTGATGGACACCTATACCATGATCGTTTATGGATCCTCAAAGGTTGCGTCATACCACAGGAAAACCTTAAATATCAACGATTTTAATTTTAACCTTGTAAAAAAAGCCGAACTGGCACATCCCCGGCGTCCCAACATCGTGAACATCGTGGAAGATGAGGTCAAGATCGACCTTGGAAAATCAACACCTATTGCGGGAGAACTAGCATTACTCTCCCTCGAAATGGCCATCAGCGATCTTATGAGCCACAATATTGACCTGATTGTGACGGCACCCATCAACAAGCAGAACATCCAATCCCCGGGTTTTACTTTTCCCGGTCATACCGAATACTTGGCGCAAAAAGCAGGCGTATCCGATTACCTTATGCTCATGGTCAGCAATACTGTTCGCATCGGCGTGATCACGGGTCATATTCCCCTCACCAAAGTCAGCTCTTCATTGACGGAAGACCTGATAATGCATAAGATCAATATCATGAACCATTCGCTGATGCGTGATTTCGCCATTCAGAAACCGCGGATTGCAGTCCTGGCCATGAACCCGCATGCCGGTGATAACGGACTGATCGGGAATGAAGATAATACCATCCTGAAACCTGCAATTGAAAAAGCCTATCAACAACAATCCCTGGTATTCGGACCCTATCCGGCAGACGGATTTTTTGGTTCGGGCACCTTCCGTCATTTTGACGGTATTCTTGCGGTTTATCACGACCAGGGAATGATCCCCTTTAAACTACTTTCCTTTGATGAAGGCGTCAATTTTACTGCAGGGTTGCCTTTTGTAAGGACATCACCGGCACATGGAACTGCGTATGATCTTGCCGGGAAAAATGAAGCAAACCCCGAAGCATTTCGCAACGCCGTTTACCTGGCATGCACGATCTACAATAACCGCCTTGCCTACGATGAATTACTGGCAAATGCCATGAATCCTAAACCGGTTGAACCCGAAAGCCCCCAGCAGTAATGAATCTTTCGTATTCCCTTTCAGAAATTGCATACCATACGAATGGAACACTTTTCACCGGAAGGGAAAGATCTGTTCCTATTAAAGAAATCCTGATCGACAGCCGTCGGCTTGTTCACCCGGAGTCTACCCTCTTCGTTGCAATTGTTTCCGGAAGGAACGATGGGCATCGTTACGTCGCTGAACTGTTTGAAAAAGGAGTCAGGAATTTCCTGGTTTCTGCTTTGCCCCAACAGTCCGAATCCCAACCTGAAAATGGAAACAAACCGGGAAATACCGGTTCACTGGCCAACTTTATCCTTGTCGACAACACCTTGGAGGCGCTTCAGAAACTGGGTGCCGCTCACCGTTCCCGTTTCAGCATCCCTGTCATCGGCATCACCGGTAGCAATGGAAAGACCATCGTGAAAGAATGGCTATTCCAGTTGATGAACCGGGATAGAAAAATTGTCAGGAGTCCAAAAAGCTACAATTCTCAGATCGGCGTTCCGCTGTCGGTCTGGAAGATGGAACCGGAAAATGACCTTGCATTATTTGAAGCGGGGATCTCACTACCGGGCGAAATGGAAAAACTGGAACCCATCATCCGGCCCACCATCGGCATCTTTACAAACATCGGGCACGCACATGATGAAGGCTTCCGGGACCTTGACCAAAAGGTCGGGGAAAAACTTAAGCTCTTTGTCAACTCCGGCGCCCTGGTCTATTGCATGGATCATGAATTGATTCATGACAAAGTGATGCAGGAGACTTCATTGAAACAGGTAACAAAATTCACCTGGAGCAGGAAACAGGAATCCGACCTGCAGATCATCCGGAGTTCCCCTGGCAAATCACAGGAAACCATTCTCACGGGAATTTTCAAAAACAGGGAAATAACAGTAACCATTCCTTTTACCGATGAAGCCTCCATCGAAAATGCAATTCATTGCTGGGCGCTGATGCTCCTCCTGGGATATGAAGCTGAGGTTATCTCCGCCCGGATGAAAGTTCTGGTCCCCATTGCCATGCGCCTGGAGCTCAAAGAGGCCATCAATCGTTGCTCCCTGATCAACGACAGCTATAACTCCGATATCAACTCCCTGGGGATCGCCATTGATTTTTTGAATCAGCAGACCCAGTACAAAAAGAAAACCGTCATTCTTTCGGATATCCTTCAAAGTGGCCGCGACCCGGATAGCCTTTACCGGGAAATCTCCGGGATCCTGAGTGGCAAAGGGATATCCAGGATCATCGGCATCGGGAATGAGATCTGCCGGCAGGCAGGCCAATTTCCCATGGAAAAAACATTTTTTACGACCACAAACGATTTTTTCGATCGTTTTCCATTTTCTTCCTTACGGGATGAGGCAATCCTGTTAAAAGGCGCACGAATTTTCGAATTCGAACGAATCAGTCATGCTCTTCAGCAAAAGTCGCACGAAACCATCCTCGAGATCCACCTCGATGCCTTGGTTCACAACCTCAATTATTACCGTTCAAAACTACTACCGGGAACCAAGACCATGGCCATGGTGAAAGCCTTCTCGTACGGCAGCGGCAGCTTTGAAATTGCCAACCTGCTGCAGTTTCACCGCGTGGATTACCTTGCCGTAGCCTATGCCGATGAGGGTGTGGAACTTCGGAAAGCAGGAATCACATTGCCCATCATGGTAATGAACCCGGAAGAACAAAGTTTCGACTTACTTTTACAGTACAACCTGGAACCTGAAATTTACAACTTCCTTGTTCTCGGGATGCTGGAACAGGCGATCCCTGAAAACCAGGGAGAATCGAAGATCCCGGTACCGGTTCATCTGAAGATAGATACCGGTATGCACCGGCTGGGATTTGATCCTTCAGAAGTTGACAGCCTGATCAAACGGCTGAAAAGAAACCCTGAACTCCGCGTGGAATCGGTATTTTCGCACCTTGCTGCCAGCGAAGACCCGGCTGAAGATAATTTTACGCTAAGCCAGATCAATAGTTTAGAATTAACTGCTGA
>JBEKST010000195.1:0-5879 GCA_049516815.1 Bacteroidales bacterium
GGTTCTCGGTTCCATTGCCCAGGTGGAATTCATGAACAGCCGGGATCCGAACAACCCGGTTGTAATCCTGAAGCTATCAGAAAAACGGTGTTGCCACTGCAGGTATCCTTTCATGAAAAACATGGTTTCACGGCTATCCGTATTTACCTCGAATTTTCCTTTATTCATCACACTATCAGCAAAGCTCATTGAAAAATAATCTGCATCAATGCCTGTTTCCAGCGAATTTTTAACGGAAAACTTTTTATATAAACCGAAAGAATACGAGAGTTTTTTTTCGGATGAACGTTCGCCGGCCCAAGGTGATGGTGTTTGAACAACATAGGAAAAGGAATCAATCTTGGTATAAACTTCGGAAGCGACAAAATAAATCTGGTTTTTCAGCCGGATGGAAGGATCCGGAAATACCTGATAGGTGATCCCGATTACGCCTAGGTTTGAGCCGTTGGAAAGATCTTCGCCGTAATCGGGAAACATCCAATCTGATTGCTTTTTCCTGCTGTCGAACAGTTCTATAAAACTCAAACCGCCGATCCCTTCGATCGTGAAGACTCCGGCTTTTTTTGTTGGAACAGTAATCTTGAAATTCAGGTCCTGGTAATAGGGAACTACGTTCAGTTTGATACCGGCCCGGCTGAGCACATCCAGCAGGGAATAGCGATAGGAAAAGAGATAAGAAGCCCTTGATTTTTTCGAGAATGGCCCTTCCGAACCGAATTCCAGACCGTTCCAGCCGATCCCAAACCAGTATTCATGTTTTTCGTTGTTGCCTGCTCGCATCCGCAGGTCGAAGACCCCAGAAAGTGCGTTCCCGTAACTTGCAGGATATGCGCCGGTGAAAAAATCGGAATTCGTTAGCAGGTTGTTATTCAGGATAGTCACCGGTCCGCCGGTAGTTCCCACCGCTGCAAAATGGTTGGGATTGGGGATCTCCATGCCATCGATATGCCATTGCAATCCCATCGGGGAGTTTCCCCTGACAATGATATCATTCCGGTTATCTACTCCCGAAGTAATGCCTGCATAATTGGCTGCCATCCTTGCCGGGTCATTGTAACTCCCGGCAAATCGTGAAGTTTCATCCACACTGAAGGAACGCACACCCACCGTTGCCATCTTGTTGATTGCCCCATATTTTCTGTAATCTCCTTTGATCTCCACTTCAGCGCCTGTGATCATGGTTTCTTCCAAAGGAATCACAACAATGGTCTCTTTGCCGCTGCTCACATTGAGCACCTCTGTTATAAAAGGAACGTATCCCACATATGAAACCTTCAATTGTCTTTTCCCGATCGGGACATTGGGCAATTTGAAATTGCCATTCGCGTCTGTTGTCGTCCCTGCCAGCGGATCTGAATTCAATAAAATAATGGTTGCTCCTGCAAGCGGCACCTGTGTCGACCTGTCGGCAACTGTACCGCGAATAGTAGAGCGAAGGATGGGTTGGGAAAAGAGTATAAACGGGAATCCCGCCAGGAAAAGAAAAAATATCCGGATTTTACTTCCCGAGAATGTCTGCGGTTTTATTCTTCCATTAAGTTGTCGACTTGTTCCCGGCTCAAACGTTTCCATTGAGGATTTTCATATTTGATCCCGTCCCAGTCAAAAGATACGAGGTCAAAAGTTTCCCCGTAGAAACTAAGCTTGCTTTTAAGGTCAGGAGTATGTTCTACAAAGATAAAATTTTCCGGATTTTCTCCGACTTCTTTCAGTATCTGGGTGGCAAGGGGAGCACACCATTCCGTTACCGGCGTTCCGGGGTTTTGCCGGTAAATCTCTGTGGCAATAGCCAGGGTCTTTCCGTCTTTCCTTTTAACGATCTTCAATCCGCACTTCGATGGACTTTCCCATTGTCCTTTGAAATCAAAGTAGCGCTCCATGTAGCGGTTGAATTGCAGGTTGATTTCCATAAGTTGTAGAGGTGCTCCTGATTTACAGTATTGATAAGTTTGATTAATGTCTTATGCCACTTCGCTGATATTCTTTCCGAAACTCTGGTCTGACAAATCACGCCGTCTTGGCTTATAGGTACCATCTGCCTGTTCTCTCTGGATGACAGTGGAAAGAAGGTTAAACATCTTCTGCGTCTGAGGTTCATCCTTGTAAAACGTATCCCACGCATAATAGTACAATTCCTGGAGCCGCCCGGATGTCATGTGTTTGGGATGATACACCACTTTTCCTGCATTGTAATGATCCCAGTCGTGATCAAAGATCCGGCCTTGTTTTAAAAGGTCACTGTAGGCTTTGGTATGAGGGAAAGGAGCAAGAATCGTGAATTCTGCCAGGTCCAGATTAATTTCAAGAAGAAAATCGATCAGCTGCTTGATATCGTCTTCCGTCTGGTTGTCAAGCCCGAGTAAAATTGTTCCTTCAACCCCGATTCCATAATCATGGTATTGCCTGATACGGTTGCGGATGTAATCGGAACGGTCGAATACTGCCTGGTAAACATACCATGCACCGGCTTGTGCAGCGAGGTCGAGCACTTCATCCTTATCTTCAATGGTATGGCTGACCCATTTTTTCTTCAGGGGGATTATAGCACGGAAAAGTTCCTTTTCCCAATTGGTATCGAGCGCAAGGGAGTTATCGACGATAAAAAGCCGGTTGTTTCCCATCTGCGAAAGTTCTTCCACAACCCGGTCGATGGGTCGTGGCCGGAATCCCCGGCCGCCGAGATAACGTACGGCACAGGGATAGCAGTCGTAAACACAACCGCGGGAAGCATGGAACAGATCGACCATCCGGAATCCCTTGTGATAATAGAGATCCTCTTTCAGGATATCCCGCCGGGCAGGGCCAATGAGGCTCATATCAGGAGGGTCGGTCAGGAAATTATAAACCTTTTTCAGTGCGTTCTTACGAAAATCTTCGAAGACGGCATTCATCCTTCCTTCCACTTCTCCGAGGAAAACAGAATCCGCATGCAGCATCGTCTCTTCGGCATGCAACATGGTTGAGATTCCGCCAAAGATGACTTTCTTTCCCAATTTACGATACTGATCGGCGATGGCCCATCCGCGTTTTACCTGGGTTGTCAGCATCATGGATATCCCCACGAAATCAGGGGAATCATCTATCGCCAGTTCTTCGACATTCTCATCGATAAAATCTACCTCTACATATGACGGAAGATCAGCGGCCATCACCACAGGTCCGTGAGGGGGAAGGTAGAATATGGTTTGTCCTTCGAGTTTTTCCCAGCGCGGGTATATCAGTTTAAACTTCATGATTTTTTCTTTTTCATTTGAACGATACAATCCACAAGCTTTTCAATGATTTTTTGCTTTTCGCTCTGCCTTGGGATTACTTTCTCCAAAGCCTTCCGATAATAGCCCACTGCACTGTCTTGTTGATTTTTCCGGTAAAAATAATCCCCGGCAAGGGAATAAACTTCAAAAAACCCAGGATTGGTGCCGATCAACTCAGGAATGTAAGAACGTTTCAGGTCCGTTTTTTCACCCGGACGACTCATTTTTTTCAATTCTTTCCGCAGTTCCCTGAACCGGTTGAATTGCGTATAACTATCTGAACTTAAGAAACTATCCGGTGAAATTGACCGGCTCGTTTCCGAGATTTCCGTCCTCTGGTGAAGTGAGGCAAAATTATGAAAAATTTTAACTATGTCGTAACAGGTATATCCTCCTATTTGCCATGGGCCATTTGACACCCAAACCAGGCACTTTTCCGGTTCGAAAATGATAGAATGATGCGCGATGAGTTGGTTTACCGCTTTTTCATTTCCCATGCCGATGTCGGCATGATTCAATCCGGAACGGTCCCTTAGGATTTTAGCCATTCCCGCAACATCCAAGGGCTCTTCTTCCGTAATATCCTGCAGCATTTTTTTATACCGGTATAGGGAGGCATTTTCCTTTATGTCTTTTACATTCTTTGGATCAGCGCTGAATGTTGCGGACCTGAAATGATTAGTAGAGACGATGTTATTGTTCTGCGGTTCTACCAGTGAGATCTTGTAAGGCGATTTTTCGATGATTGAAGCCTTCCCGTCGGCCGCTGAACCAATGAGAATGGATTCGGAAACAAAGGTTTTTCTTTTTTGTGCAATGACATAAGCCTCCCTTATATTTCTTGCATATTGAAGAATCTCCCTTGCAAGGATGGAGATGGGAGTCCGCGCAGAATAAGGAATGTCTGATTTTGCAGCATTGATGGTAACCGTTAATCCCTGCTCGTTCATTCCG
Source organism: Bacteroidales bacterium (assembly GCA_049516815.1). GTDB lineage: Bacteria > Bacteroidota > Bacteroidia > Bacteroidales > FEN-979 > FEN-979. Next base: position 4,209 of record JBEKST010000195.1, read on the forward strand.
GAGACGGCCCCCGCCATCCCTGCCCAGGTAATCATCATGAAAGGATATCCTTTTTCCGGTTTTTCGAAACATACGATCTTGTTCGCGGCAAATTCATCGCCTATATAGAAATCAAAATTTCGTCCGATCAGCATCGAACCATCCTTTGATTTATCTTTCCAAACGCCAAACGAAGTGCATCCGACCATATGAAAGTCCTGTAAAGCATGGCCTATGTCGTGGGCCAAATGATAATTCATAATTCGCTGGTAGTTGTTTCCGATGAGGGAGAATTTATCCGATGCCGACAAAGAAATCCCGTAAATCTCTGATTTATATTCTTCCGGGATATAATCTTCCAGGTCGCGGTTAAACCAATAGATGAAATATTTCAGTAATTTCAGGTAAGTATGTGAGGGGATCAATTCAGTGATCTGGTCGGTAAAGGCCTGTTCCTGTTTTTCGAGCAGACCACAGGTGAGTTTTCCTTCAATAACACCTCGTTCAAATGGTTTGCCTTCAAGATAAAGTTCCCACAAGCCTGAATTTCCCCGCTGAATCCAGTTCCGGCCGCAGGTATAAAAATCTTTCTCAGGATTAGAAACAGATAGCTTTGTAACACTTCGGTCGGCCTGTTCTGGAATATGTACCCGGGTATCCAGCTGAAACCAGGTAACCAGGATGATTCCGCAGAAAAACAGGATCACGATTAGGACAAACATTATCTTGAAAAATTTTTTCATTTTCAGGTGTTTCTGATTTTATTCAAAAGGTATTCCATACCAAGGATCTCGCCACAGGTCAGAATGGCACCGATCGTTACGCCGAGTACCCCATGGAGATTGATGTTCTGGCCTGTGAAATAGAAACCGGGGATCTTTGTTGCAGGCAACAACGTTGTTACCAATGGATCCTGGTAATCGCGCTCGATTCCGTACATCGATCCTTCCGGTATTCCGGTATAGTCGCGCCAGGTCAGCGGTGTGGATGCCTCCCTGTAAAGGATCGCTGACCGCAACTCCGGAAAACGTTGTTCAGTTAAGTCCAGCAATGCTGCCGTGCATTGATCCTTGAACTCAAGATATTCCGGGCCTCGGTTGCCCTGTTGTGTATGTTCCCATTTCTTCACCATTTCGAATGGCATTGAAGCAAGAATGATCATGTTCTTTGCAAAACCATCTTCCGGAGCATGCGCAGGCGTATGCATCATGTAGCCGGATGGCCAGCCTTCCTCACTTCCAACATTCCAGACATCCTCAGTTTTATGGTAATAATAATTGTGATTGAGATAGGGGAATGACCGGTCTTTCAAAACAATATATATTGCAAATGAAGAAACAGTGTTTTTCAGGTTTGTGATACGTTTGAAGAAAGATTTCCTGAAAATGGCAGACTCCATCATTTTTAATGTCTTTGCAGGATGGATCCCTGAGATGAATTTCTTTGAAGAAAAGCACCAGCCCGGTTTTGTCATCACTTCAAATTCATTTTCTTTAATTCCGATTTCCGTTACTTCCTCATCCAGGTGAATTTCTCCTCCATAAGAAAGAATGTCTTCCATCAGTCTTTCTGCGATCTGGGCGCTGCCACCTATGGTCCGCCAGGCACTGGAGATGAAAGAGTGGTTAATCAGCGCAGGGATATGCAGGGGCGTATGTTCACGGTTCCCGGCATAGAGAAGATTATTACCGG
>JBEKST010000196.1:0-5799 GCA_049516815.1 Bacteroidales bacterium
TCCTGCTATCGGGTCCGGAACGTATGCAATTACCTATTCCTACAGCAATATGTATGGTTGTGCTAATACTGCTTCCATAGACATTACGGTACTTGATCCCCTTCCATTTTTCTGTGGCAATCAATTCAAGGATGTACGGGATAATCAGCAGTACCCGACAATTAAATTGGGCGCGCAGTGCTGGATGGCAGCTAATCTCAATTTCGGGACCCAAATTTTTTCTTCTTCCCTGCAGCGGGACAATTGCACGGTCGAAAAATACTGCTTCAATGACATTTCCTCCAATTGTTCAACGGTTGGTGGTCTCTATCAATGGGATGAGATGATGCAATTCGAAGCGGCTGAAGGTATCCAGGGATTATGTCTTCCTGGTTGGCATGTCCCTACGGAAAATGAGTGGAATACACTTTTCGGACTATATATAAGTAACGGATTTGCAGGCAGCCCACTGAAATATACCGGTTATTCCGGATTTGATGCATTTCTCAGCGGGATTCGTTTTGATAACAAGAACTGGAATTTCGATACTTTTGCAACTTTTTTCTGGTCTTCTACAACACAGGGGCCATTCAAAGCCTGGGCACATTCAATGAATTCAACCAACCCCAGTGTTTCTTACTACCCGGCAAACCGTTCTGATGCTTTCTATGTACGTTGCATTAAGAACTAGCTGATGAGCTGATGAGCTGGCGAGCTGGTGAGTAAAGTAGCGAAATAGCAAATAGCGAAATAAAAAATAAAGAATTCCTCTAAACCCCGTAGGGGTGACATTATTCTAGCGAAAAGCGAAATTTAACTTATCTTTGTCCAAAACAAAGTAATTCAGCATTCAGCATTCAGCATTCAGCATCCAGCATCCAGTATCCAGCATCAATGAAAATCCTTCTAATTGAAGACGAAAAGGAACTTTCCTCCGCCATTCAATCATACCTTACAAGGGGGAATTATTTATGTGAGACGGCCCTTACCTATCAAAGCGCCCAGGAGAAGATCCATCTTTACCAGTATGATTGTGTGATTGTTGACATCACGCTTCCTGACGGGAACGGGTTGAATATCATCCGGGAGTTGAAAGAAGGGCATATCGACACGGGGATCATCATCATCTCTGCAAAAAATTCATTGGATGACAAGATCGTCGGGCTTGACATCGGTGCGGATGATTACATCACCAAGCCGTTTCATCTCTCCGAGCTGAATGCCAGGATCAAATCCATCATCCGCAGAAGAAATTTCGGGGGAACGAATGAGATCATTCTCAATGAAATCAGGATCGTCCCTGAACAGATGCAGCTCTTCATCAATGAGGAAGAGACAATCCTCACAAAAAAAGAATTCGATCTCCTGATGTTCTTTCTTTCGAACAAAAACCGGGTCCTGACTAAGGAATCCATTGCAGAACATCTTTGGGGCGAGGAGATGGACATGGCTGATTCGTATGATTTCATTTATACCCATATCAAGAACCTGCGGAAAAAGATGCTTGAAAACGGCGGTCATGATTATATTCAGACCATTTATGGTATGGGATATAAATTCCTTACGGCATGAACCTGCTGACCCGTTCATCGATCAATTATATTTTTTTCTCAGTCGTAGCTTTTGTGATCGGGGGAATTATATTTTTTAATGTAATAAAAACCGTTTTTTACAGGCAAATTGATGAAACCCTCAAAACAGAAAAACGGTTGATTGAAGAACAGATTGACTTTTCGGATAGTCTACCCGATTTCCGACAGGTTTTCAGCCACATGATCGAAGTGACAGTATTCAATTCACCTAAGAAAAAATTCGAATTTATCAAGGATACGATGCTTTATGATAAAAGCAGGGATGAACTGTTACCGGTTCGCCAGCTGATCTGCGAAAATACCTCCATCCAGGATCAGGGGTATATCATCAGCATTTCAAAACCTTTGGAAGAAACCACCAAGATGATAAAGACAATTGTAGGCGCTTTAATATTATTATTCATCTTCCTGACCGGCTTACTCATCTTTGTGAATTATTTTATTTCTAAAAGTATCTGGGTGCCATTTAATAAGACACTGGAGAATCTCAGGAATTTTGACATCAGCAAGGATGCACCCCTGGCTCTTACAGCAACAAAGATTAGTGAATTCGTACAGCTCAACAAAACACTGGACCGCATGTCGAAAAAGATGCGGCGCGACTATGTTAACCTGAAGGAATTTAATGAAAATGCTTCCCATGAGATCCAGACACCCTTGGCCATTATCAAATCAAAACTGGAATTGCTTATCCAGGGTGAAGGACTGAACGAAGAGCAGATGGGTTTGATCAATTCGGTTTATGAGGCCGCCGCTAGAATGTCTCGACTCAACCAGGGATTGCTGCTGATCTCGAAAATCGATAATAACCAATTCCATCATATCGAAGAAGTGAACTTCCAGAAAGTCATGGAAAAAGCACTGGAACATTTTGAAGAGATCATTAACCTGAAGAAGATCAGGATCATTCATCATTTTCATGCTCCCGCCTGCACTCAAATGAACCCAACATTATCAGAAATCCTGGTTTCCAACCTGCTTAGTAATTCGATCCGGCACAATATCGAAGGAGGAGAGATCCGCATTACCATGGATTCCGACGGCTTCGAAATTGCCAATACCGGTCAGCCTCTGACCATTCCACCGGATGATCTTTTTCGACGATTCCGGAAATCAGATAGAACAACTGATTCGGTCGGCCTTGGCCTTGCCATCGTAAAAAAGATCGCTCTGCTTTACCAGTTTGATATCAGTTATGAAGTAAAAGAAAATTTTCATCGGATAAAAGTGAATATTCATTCCGCCAAAAAACAGGATATCGCCGGAAAAGATATATCTTCCTGAATCACCTGTATTACTTTCAGGGTAAGGCTGTATCAACCTATGCTGGCTTCAGATTTGAAACAGATTTATTTTTGATTTTTGTCTTTTAGCACCTTCTTGTTTTACATAAAATTCAGAGTGAAATGAAAAAAATCATAGTAATGATTGTTGCCATGTTATTCGTGACATTCGCAATTTCTCAGACCAAAACTGAGATCAAACCAGCTGATCTGTCAAAAGGTATTTCGACTTATATTGCAAAAAACTTTTCCGGCTACAGTGTTGACAAGGCTTTTAAGATAGTCAATAAGGGTGTTATGTCAACCGAAGTAATGGTTTCCAAAGGTTCTGAGAAACTGGCGCTTACATTTGACAAAGATTTCAAACTTACCAAGAAGGAGGCAATAAAACCCAACCTAAAGATATCTCCGGCAAAAGAAGATAAGAAACCCTTACCTCCGATAAAAAAATAATTGCTTCCCGGATAACAAAAAGGTAATTTATCTTTTTGATAAATACGTTATTTTCCTCAGTCGGGAAAAACATTTTTTCAATCCTTTCAGCAGGTCAAATACTTTCCCAGTGCTCTGTATAAATGACTGATTCTTCTCATTTACCAGGAATCGTTTCTTTCTTTACAAAATAATTTTCTATATTTGTTCACGAAAAAAGGCAACTATTTTTCGATTTAAAGTCTAAAGTTCAGTCGTCATAAGGTTCATTATAAAAGGCGAAAAAATCTGATGCCAAGAAGTTTACTTCTTTTATCTTTTTTTTCTTTACTATTAACCAACCTTAGCGGGCAAACAAGCATCGTAACGAGCAACGATACTACTATCTGCCTGGGAGGATCGGCCATTTTAACTGCAACGGTTACAAGCGGCAGTTATGGTACAAACAGTTATACCTTTCAGTTGATCGATTATTCCCCGGAGCCATTTTTAGGGGGAACTCCGATTGACCAAAGTTTTACTTATTGCACAGGGGGAAGTCCTCATGATGATTGCTGGGGAGGACCATTTCCTATTGGGTTTTCTTTTTGCTTTTTCAACCAGACCTATACACAATTTTATGTAGGAACCAATGGCTGGATAAGCTTTTCACACCCTAACAACCTCTGGGTAAATTTTACACCAGTTACGTTACCAAACAATGGAAACAGCATACCAAAAAATGTAATTTTCGCCCCCTGGCAGGATTGGCAGCCGGATGGTCTGGATAATAATAATCATATGTTTTATTACACTACGGGAACAGCGCCGAACCGGAAACTTGTTATCTATTGGAAAAGCTGCCCGATGTACGGATGCACCTCTGGTGGCGGGATTCATCCATTAGGGACATTCCAGATTGTTATCAATGAACAAAACAGTATCATTGAAAATAATATACAGGATAAGCCTGCATGTACTGCCTGGCAAAATAATGATGCCACACAGGGAGTCCAGGATTCAACAGGAACCGTCGCTTTCATTGTCCCGGGAAGAAATAATACAAGCTGGACTGCTTCCAACGAGAGTACCCGCTTCGTTCCCGGCGGCATCACCTGGTATACCGGCGGGTATCCCGGGGGTACAGTTGCAGGTTACGGAACTCCATTTACAATATCACCTGCAGTCACGACTACGTACACTGCTGTTGTGACGCTATGTGACGCAAGTACTGCAACGGGGAATGTCACCGTAACGGTAATAACTGCACAATTTAATTATTCCAAATCTTCCTATTGTCAGGCTGAACCGAATCCTACTCCGACTGTATCAAACCCAACCGGTACATTTACAGCAAGTCCTGCAGGCATCGTATTCGTAAACCCTAATACCGGCACGATCAATCTCGGAGCAAGTACTCCGGGGGCCTATACCATCACTTACACCATTTCCTCTCCCTGTACGGTTTCTTTCAACCAGAGCCTGACAATATATAGTTCGCCAAATACGCCGACTCCGCTTGCAACCTATGTATCCCGTTGCGGTCCTGGTTCAGTAACCTTCGGAGTGGTTCAACCGCCTGGAGTTACCATACACTGGTATGATGCAGCTGTTGGGGGAAATCTTTTACCGTTCCTCGGGGCTACCGTTACAACAAATATTTCTTCCACCACACATTATTATGCAGAAGCTGTAACAAACGGTTCAACATGCACCAGTTTATCAAGAGCAGATATAATCGTTGTCATCAAGCCAATCCCTGTAATTACCAATAATGTTCTTAATTATACTATCTGCTCCGGTGACTCTTTAAAAATTAATCTGTCCTCCACATTATCAAATTCCATCTTTTATTGGACTGCATTTTGCGATGCTGTGACCTTGACAGGTTACTCAAACGGATCAGGATTAAGAATTTCACAGAAGCTGGTAAATTCAGGTTCTGTTTACGATACTGTCACTTACTCGGTTATTGCAATAGCTGATACTTGCAACAGCGATACCGTGAAATTTATTGTTGTCGTCAAACCATTTTTCGATGTTACTGCTGTTCCCCTGACTCAAACGATCTGTTCTGATAATTCCATAACAATTAATCTATCTTCCAGTAATTCAGCGACGATCTTTTCATGGACAGCCACTGGGAACTATCCCGGTCTCTCGGGGTACTCAAACGGTGCCGGCAACACGATCTCACAAACATTAATCAATACAGGCCCGGCAAATGGCACTGTCACATATAAAATTGTTCCTCATGGATTGGGTTGTTCCGGAGATACTGCTGTATCGACCGTTCTTGTTCATCCGCTACCTGTTCCAGTTATTTCCGGACTTGCTGTACTCTGTACTGGAACTTCGGGTGTTATTTATTCCACCCAAACGGGAATGACAAATTACCAGTGGACGGTTTCAGGTGGTGGGACGGTCACTGCCGGTGGAACCGCCACTAATAATTCAGTCACGATCACGTGGAACACACCCGGCGTTCAATCGGTTTCCGTCGACTATCATGATGCTAACGGATGCACTGCCGC
>JBEKST010000197.1:0-5794 GCA_049516815.1 Bacteroidales bacterium
ATCGGCAATCTCGAAGACATCACCTTCCGGGCCATCCGCATCCTGAAGGAAGCGGACCTGGTGCTGGCAGAAGATACACGGAAAACCCTGATCCTCCTGAAACATTACGGAATAGAAAATAAATTGTCATCGCATCATGCCTTCAACGAGCATAAATCGGTTCACGCGGTAATTGAAAGGCTGAAGGGAGGATGCACGATTGCACTGGTAAGTGACGCCGGAACACCTGGCATTTCCGATCCGGGGTTTCTGTTGGTACGGGAATGCCTTAAAGAAAATATTATGGTCGAATGTCTTCCCGGGCCAACGGCACTGATCCCGGCATTGGTGAATTCAGGCCTGTCTTGTGACCGTTTTGTTTTTGAAGGTTTCCTTCCTCATAAAAAAGGACGCCAAACGAGATTATTTAAACTGGCAGAAGAAGAGAGCACCCTGGTGTTCTATGAATCCCCTCACCGCCTGGTAAAGACATTGGAACAGTTTGCCAGCGTTTTTGGCCCCGGCCGGCTTGCCTCCGTATCACGGGAGTTGTCGAAGATCCATGAAGAAAATGAAAGGGGAACATTGGAAAAACTGGTAAACCATTTCAGGGATAAAACCGTTAAAGGCGAGATCGTTATTGTAGTCGCAGGAAAATAACCTGTGCAGAAAATAAAATTGTTCATTGTTAATTGTCAATTGATCCATGTGTGGACGTTATTCCTTTATCCTGGAAGATGAAATGATAAAAGAACGGTTTGGCGTGACGGTAAGAAGCGCGATTTACAAAGCCCGTTACAACTGCGCCCCGACCCAGAAACTTGCCGTCATTTCAAATGAAAATCCTGGTGAACTGAGCCTGTATCGCTGGGGACTCATTCCCTTCTGGGCAAAAGACATTTCCATCGGGAATAAGCTTATTAATGCCAAGTCGGAAACCATTCTTGAAAAACCTTCTTTTAAAAATTGCTTTAAGAGTAAAAGATGTCTGGTGCTCAGCGATGGTTTTTATGAATGGAAGAAGGGGATAGTGAAAAAGCCGTTCCGGATTACACGAAGAGATGGTTCGGCTTTTGCCATGGCCGGGATTTGGGATAAATGGACCAACCCGGAAGGAGAGGAAATCCGGTCATTTGCCATCCTCACAACAGTTCCGAATTCATTGATAGAAAAAATTCACAACCGCATGCCGGTCATCCTTGACATGGAAACAGAAAAGAAATGGATTGAAAACTCACCTCCTGAAGCGTTGATTGAACTGATGAAACCTTGTGAGGCCAATTCCCTTCTTGCCTATCCGGTTTCCACACTGATAAATTCCCCCCACTATGATTCACCGGAGATCCTGAAGCCCGTTGGAGCTCCACTCGATTAATCTACCATCAGGTTACAACCTCGCAGATCGCTGAAGTCGAACCTCCCCAGAATTTCGAAGGTGCCGTCATTGTTTATTTTTCCAAGATCCTGGAGGGCGAGGAAGGAACAGGAATTGAAATTGGCAAGGTCGATAATATTGACACCGCCGGTCTTCCCGTCAGGAATCAGGCTGAGGGGATCATTCGTGTCACGCACCAGCATTTTCATCCAGGACGGCGTCTTGAAATGCCCGTTTTCTTTTGCATAGGCCTGTGAAAGCAGTTCGGTCATCCCATATTCCGAATGAATGTTTTTACATCGGAACCGTTCAGAAAGAACTGTATGCAACTCCTTCCGGACCATCTCTTTTCTTTTACCTTTCATTCCACCGGTTTCCATGATGACGGCGCCGGGTAATGCCAGGGGAAACTTCTCAGCAAAATCGATCAGGGCATAGCTCAACCCGATCAGGAGTGATCTTTTTCCGGAAGATTCATGTTCTTCCAGCAGTTTTGCCAGGATTTCCGGGCGATTAAGATAAAAGCCGGAAACATCCGAATTGCTTTTCAGGATCCATTTGTTGATCATGTAGATGAGAGAGGAATCAGGATTCTGTTGTGGATCAGGGGTTAGTGCGAAAACAACATAAGAATCAATAGATCCATAAAATCCCTCAAATCCTTTCACCAGGGATTCATCGTAAACCGATAGGTCCAGGATGCTGTGACGGCTTTGTTCCGTACCGGTGGTCCCGCTGCTCAGGAAACTCTTTTCAGGTAAAGAAATTCCTGAGACGATTGTATGTGTCTTGAAGAATGATACCGGCAGAAAAGGGATTTGTGAATAATGGGTTATGTTTTCAGGAACAATTTCAAGAGCATTGGCATACATTCTGTAAATTTCATTCTCGTTGTACTGAAAATGAAAAATATCCAGGGCTACAGCATTGAAATCATCTTCATCCAAGTGTCCGAATATCCTGTTTTTGAACTCCATTTTTCTTTTTAGTGACCTGATCCTGACCGAAAAAATCGTATTTTTATAGCCTGAATCAGATTTGAATTCCTGCAAAGGTAAGATTTCGGGAAGATAATATCTTGAACAGGGTCGACCATGAAAAAGCAGCCTTTCTTCTTTCTTTTTTATATTGGAGCAATCATCGCGGTTTTCAGCGGATGCATGAAGAAGCAGAGTTATCCTGACATACCGGCAATTTCCTTCCTTAGTTTTGAAATGTTTGTCGATACTGCCCAGGTTGTGAGAACGGGCATTCTGAAGATCTCTTATCAGGATGGAAACGGGGACATCGGCCTGAACCCATCCGACACATTCCCTCCCTATCAGCGGAATGGTCCTTATTATTACAATTATGTGATCAATTATTTTGAAAAGCAAAACGGCGTTTTCAAACAGGTTGACCTGGTGATTCCTTTCAGCCTAAGAATCCCGGTATTGACGCCCAATGACCCAGACAAAGCGATCAAGGGGTTTATTGCCGATACCATGGACCTTTATCCACCACCCTTTCATGACACCATTAAATTCGAAGCTTTTATTTACGATCGTGCCCTGCACAAGAGCAACGTGATCACCACGCCTGAAATTATCCTGAGGAGGAAGTAGGACTGATGGAACGTATTTACGCGAACAGGAAATTTATTGTAATCGGGTTTTTTCTGGTGATCGGCTTAACATATGTGATCCGGCTGTTTTTCATACAGATTGTGGCGGATAAGTATATTCTTTCAGCTAATAACAATGTACTGCGATACATCACACAATACCCTGCCAGGGGACTCGTATACGATCGTTACGGGAAGCTGCTGGTTTACAATGAAGCTGCCTATGACCTGATGGTAATCCCGAAACAGGTGAAAAATGCCGATACTGCCGAGTTGTGTCGTCTTCTCGAGATCAGTAAGAAAGATTTTATTGAACGGGTGGAAAAAGCACGGAATTATTCTCCTTACCGCCCTTCTATTTTTGAATCACAGATCACCCGCGAAAATTATGGTTATCTCGAAGAAAAGATGTTTCGTTTCCCGGGATTTTTTGTTCAGCCGCGTACACTTCGAAAATATACTTACTCCATTGCTGCTCATACGCTCGGGTATATCGGGGAAGTCAGTCCGGAGATCATTGAATATAGTTCTTATTATAAATCGGGAGATTATATCGGGATCAGCGGCATCGAAAAATCCTATGAAGAAGTACTTCGGGGGAAAAAAGGGATGAAGATCCGGGTTGTGGATGTGCTGAATCGCGATAAAGGCAGTTTCCAAGGAGGAAAATACGATACGATTGCATATTCCGGCACTGACCTTTATTCTTCGCTCGATGCCGATTTGCAAGCCTATGGCGAGCAGCTTATGACTGGTAAAAAAGGAAGTATCGTAGCCCTTGAACCTTCCACCGGGGAAATTCTTTGTATGGTTACCAGTCCTTCTTATGATCCGAACCTCCTGGTCGGAAGGATCCGGAGAACCAACTATATCAAGCTTCTCGAGGATTCTATCAAGGTTCCCCTTTTCAACCGGGCCCTGATGGCCAGTTATCCGCCGGGGTCGACGTTCAAGCCGGTAGATGCCCTGGTCGGGCAGCAGGTTGGAGTTCTGACGCCGGACACACGTTATAGCTGTCCAGGTGGATTTCCGCTGGGAAACGGCAAGAAAGTTGCCTGTCATAACCACTTTTCCCCGCTCGACCTGCGTCAATCCATCCAGCATTCCTGTAACACGTATTATTGCCGTGTGTTCAAGTCGATCATTGACAAACGGCCTTTTACTACAACCCGTGATGGCTATGAAATATGGAGAAACCTTGTGATGAGTTTCGGTTTTGGGCATAAATTCGGGATTGACATTCCCGGCGAACTGAATGGGAACATTCCTTCTTCCAATTATTACGACCGGTACCATGGAAAAAACCGCTGGAACTCGATGGCGATCATCTCCCTGGGCATCGGTCAGGGTGAGATTGGGATCACACCGTTACAGATGGCCAACCTTGCGGCCCTCATCTCCAACCGGGGATTCTACTACACTCCGCATATCGTAAAAGCGATCGGAAAAAAAGACAACCTGAACAAGACCTTCAAGGAAAAGCATTTCTGTGGCATCGATCCGCAATATTTTCCCATCGTGGTCGAAGGCATGCACGATGTAATGGAGGCAGGAGGCACAGGATTTGCGTCGAGGGTGGATGACATAGAGATCTGCGGAAAGACCGGAACTGCACAAAATCCGCACGGGAAAAATCACTCCATTTTCATCGCATTTGCGCCAAAAGACAATCCCCGGATCGCCATTGCCGTAGTAATCGAAAACGCGGGATTTGGAGCTACCTATGCCGCTCCCATGGCGACCCTGATGATCGAAAAATATATCAACAGGGAAATCAAGCGAAAGAATGTCGAACAAAGTATGATCACCGGGAACGTGTTACACCAGGAAAAAGTCATTGACCAATGAGAGAACGTCGCGGCGTATTTGAACACATCGACTGGTGGTTAGTTATCATCTTCCTGCTGCTCGTGGCCATGGGATGGATCAACATCTATGCAGCCGTTTATGACGAGAACCACGGCAGCATTGTCGATATGCACGTGAAATACGGGAAACAGCTGATCTGGATACTTGCCGCATTATTCATTGGATTGATCGTCCTTCTGATCGATGGAAAATTTTTCACCCAGTTTGCTTACCTGATCTATATTTTATGCATTCTGTTACTGATCGCTGTTATTTTTATGGGTAAAGAGATCTCCGGTTCAAAATCCTGGTTCCAGTTTGCAGGCATTGCTTTACAACCCGGTGAGTTTGCCAAGATGGGAACAGCCCTGGCGCTGGCAAAATTCCTGAGCAAGATTGAAACGGATATCCGTAAACCAAAAGATTTGTTTGCCGCAATCGGCCTAATCCTCTTCCCAGCATTTCTTATTTTCCTGGAGCATGATACCGGGTCAGCTATCGTTTTCTTTGCATTCATCTTGGTCTTATACAGGGCAGGACTCTCGGAAAAATTAGTTATCGCTTTTGTTCTGGTTCCATTGCTGGCAGTTCTTTCTCTGCTAATCAATAAATTCATTATTCTAGGTTTACTATTTATCATTGCACTGTTTTTCTTTCTTTATTCGAAACGAAAGATCCGGAACGTCTTTTTTATTTCCCTTATTTATCTGGCTACTGCAGGTTTTGTTTTTTCGGTGAATTATGCTGTCAACCACATTCTGGAGCCTCACCAGCGGGTGCGTGTGAATGTGCTGATCGGTAAAGATATTGACCTGAAAGGAGCCGGTTATAATGTAAATCAGTCGCTCATTGCCATCGGTTCTGGAGGTTCCTGGGGAAAGGGATTTCTGAAGGGTACCCAAACCAAGTATAATTTTGTTCCGGAGCAAAGTACCGATTTTATTTTTTGCACCGTCGGGGAAGAATGGGGATTCGCAGGTAGTTTTGTC
>JBEKST010000198.1:0-5785 GCA_049516815.1 Bacteroidales bacterium
GCATTTTTGCCAAGTAACAGGTGGGTTTCCCAGAGAAGTTGGGCTTTGGTTTTACCGGTAAAGCGGAATGCCCCGATTCGGATAAGAATGATTATTTGCTCAAGGGTCGTTCCCGTTCTTACAATAAAATCCTCCAGGCAAAGGTATTCTCCATTCGCTTTCCGTTCTTCGCTGATAATTTTACCTACTTGATTTTCGAGGTTCGCCACATGAATAAACCCCACAAAAATGTCGGTTCCGGCGATGTTTGTTTTATATTCGCTACGATTGACACAAGGAAGATGAAGTGTGGCGCCACAATTGCGGGCCTCATTGAAGTAAACCCAGGAGCTGTAAAACCCGCCGAAATTGTTGATCACACCGGTCATGAATTCCAATGGGTAATGGGCTTTCAGGTAGAGGCTCTGGTAGCTTTCCACGGCATAGGAGGCCGAATGGGCCTTGGAAAAGGAATAACCGGCAAAGGATTCGATCTGCCTCCAGACCTCTTTCGTAACTTCCTCCGGGTAGCCGAAATTCCTGCAATTTTCAAAGAATTTGTCGATGATCCGTTGCAGTTCCTTTTTTGAACGGTATTTCCCGCTCATGGCCCGGCGCAGGACATCGGAATCCGCCAGGTCGAGTCCGGCAAAATGGTGACAGATCTTCAGCACATCTTCCTGATACACCATTACACCATAGGTTTCCTTTAACTGTTCTTCCATCACAGGATGCAGGTACTTGAATTGTCCCGGGTGATGAAACCGGTAAATATACTCACGCATCATGCCCGAACGGGCCACACCCGGGCGGATAATGGAACTGGCAGCAACCAGGCTGCGGTAGTTATCGCATTGCAACTTTTTCAATAATCCGCGCATGGCAGGACTTTCCACGTAAAAGCAGCCGATGGTCTCTCCCACCCTGAGCAGGTGTTTTACCTTTTCGTCTTTTTTAAATTCCTGTACCCTGTGAACATCAACATTCACGGCACGGTTCTTCAGGACGATCTCGGCAGTTTCTTTGATGTGTCCGATGCCCCGCTGGCTGAGGATATCCAGTTTTTCGAAGCCGATGTCTTCCGCCACATACATATCCCATTGCGTGGTCGGGAAACCTTTGGGAGGCATATCCAGGGCGGTATAGCAGGTGATCGGGTCCTCGGAGATCAGCACTCCTCCAGCATGAATGCTACGGATGTTCGGAAAATCGACCATCATTGCCCCGAGTTCATTGATCCTGCGTATAACCTCATTCTTATGGATCTCTTTTTCAGGATATTTCAGGAGATCGTCCATCTCCCCTTTTGGAATGCCATGTACCTTCCCCAGCTCACGGTAGATCGAATTACCTTTGAATGTTGACATAGCGCCCAGCAAGGCAGTATGTTTATGGCCATATCGTTTGAATATATAATCCAGCACTTCATCCCTTTCCTTCCATGAATAATCAATATCAAAATCGGGAGGAGAGGTTCGTTTCGGGTTGATAAAGCGTTCGAAGTAAAGATCCAGTTCGATGGGATCCACATCGGTGATCTTCAGGCAATAGGCCACGATGCTATTGGCACCACTGCCACGGCCCATATGGTAAAATCCCCGCGACATGGAATAACGGATGATGTCCCAGGTTATCAGAAAATAGGATGAAAATCCCATTTTATCGATGATCTCCAGTTCATGTCTGACCCGTTTTGCTGCTTCGAGGTTGGACTTGCCGTACCTGTATACCAATCCGTCATTGGTCAGTTTTTCAAGAAGGGTTTTGTCATCATAGGAATTCCCGGTAAAGGTTTTCCTGTTTTTATGAGAAGAAAAATCAAAATCGATCGAGCATTCCCCAAGCAATTGTTCCGTATTCCGGATCAGCTGAGGGTAGTCTTTGTAAAGATCCCTCACCTTCCCTTCCGGGATCATCATTTCGTCCGGAGCAGCCAGTTGCTCAGGGCTAAGCCGGCTGAGGAGGATGTTGTTATCGACAGCCCGCAGGTTGCAGTGCAGGTCGTATTCCTTTTCATTGGTAAATGTAACCGGGGCAAGGATGACCGCATGGTCAAGGATGTTTTTGTCACTGATGGTTGCCAGTTTGCGGATGAAGGAAGGAGGAACGCCGAAGAACTGGTGAACTGGTGAACTGGCGAACTGGCGAGTTTTTGGTATTTCGCCATTAACTTTTATTTCGCTACTCCGCGTTTTCGCTACTTCGCTACTTAATATTTCGCTATTTCGCCATTTCGCCATTTTGCTATTTTGAATGGGATAAATCAAAACAACATTCTCTAACTCAGGTGCCTGGTATGGCAATGGAAGTCCATTGAGGGTATGATACGACAGGAACTCATTCAGTTCACGAAAACCTTCATTATTCATGGCCAGGCCGATGTACAGCAACTGCTCATCCCTGCGGAACTCAATTCCCGCGACGGGCCTGATCCCATTCTCTCTGCAGGCCTTCACAAAATCGACGATACCGGTGGAATTGTTGATATCGGTGAGTGCAAGAATGGTGACGCTGCATGCCTTTGCCGTTTCCACCAGTTTTTCAATGGAAAGGGTGCCGTAACGCAGGGAATAATATGAGTGGCAGTTAAGAAACAATTTACGATTTCAGATTTACGATTTACGATTTCAGTTTTATAAAGTTTTAAAGTTCAAAAAGTTTATAAAGGTCATAAAATCAGCTTGTAGAACTTCACGAGATTCGCTATTTTTATTGCGAGGAGCAAAGCGACGAAGCAATCTCCTTCAGTTACCAAAACCTTGTCATTGCGAGGCATGAAGTGCCGAAGCAATCTCTCTATTTTCCCCTATTGCCTGATACCCAATGCCTGAATTGATTTTGCCATTTTGCCATTTTGCTATTTTGCTATTTGTAAATGCCACTGCTCTCCGTACCGCTTTCTGCCCGTACTTATGCCGGATCCGGTCCATCGCCTGGTATAGGTTGATCATCTCCACTGAATCCTCAAACAGGTCGATCTGTTGGCTGCCGGGAACCAGCTTGCTGAAACGTACCCCGATCAGGCGAATCAGCATACGGCGCTGGTACAGCTTGTCGAACAGTTCTTTCACAATGGGAATGAGGACATGGTCGAAGGCCGTGTATGGAACCTGTTGCTGGATGGTATGGGTATCGAAATTGGAATACCGGATCTTGACCGTCACGCAGGCGGTGAGTTTCTGCTGCTCACGCAGTTCATAGGCGATTTTTTCCACCATCTTCACCAGGATCTCCTTCATCCGGACAATATCGATCGTATCCTGTTCAAATGTAGTTTCTGTGCTGACAGATTTGCTCTCCGAATATTGTCTTACCGGAGTCGTGTCAATACCGTTGGCCCGTTCCCACAGGATAATGCCGTTCTTTCCCATGACTCGTTCCATCATTTCCAGGGGAATTCGGCTCAGGGTATCGATGGTGGCGACTCCCATGGATCGGAGCAAAGGATAGGTCTTCTCTCCTATTCCAGGTATTTTCCGGATCGACAAAGGGGCAAGGAACGGTTTCACATGATCTTCCGGAACCTGCAGTTCCCCGTTCGGTTTGGCTTCGCCGGTAGCGATCTTCGAAACGGTCTTGTTTACCGACAGGCCGAACGAGATCGGCAATCCCGTATTATTCATAATCGCCATACGAAGTTCGTGGGTCCATTTCTGCAGGCCGAAGAAACGATCCATGCCGGTCACATCGAGGTAATGCTCATCAATAGAAGCCTTCTCATACAACGGTGCCTTTTCTGCAATGATGTCTGTAACCAGGTGCGAATAGCTGGAATAAAGTTCCATATCGCCACGGATGAATACGGCATCCCGGCACATCATCCGGGCCATCTTCATGGGCATGGCCGAGTTGACACCGAAACGGCGGGCCTCGTAGCTGCAGCTTGCCACGACGCCCCTGTCGGACATCCCGCCGATGATCACTGGCTTGCCCTGCAATGCAGGATTCTGCAAGCGTTCCACCGATACGAAGAAGGTGTCGAGGTCAAAGTGGACGATATTGCGGTTTGTTTTTAACATAAGTAGCGAAATAGCGAAGTAGCGAAGTAGCGAAATCAATGAGACTAAAATTTTTCGAACGTAGTGATGAAAAACTTAGTGTAGCAGAATTGTAGTTTGCTGCTACCGATGAAGCGCTTTTCATCAGCTGTCTGACGACTACCCGGTTCAGGTCATCCAACCTGATCCTCTTAAGCATGGTATAGACCGAAACGGCAAAAGCCTTTGTTCTTGTCCTCATTTTCTGATTAAACGTTTTAACATCATAAGTTTCCATAATCGTTTTTTAGCTTTATCAGTCTTCCAGCAAAAAGTAATAACCAAATACATGTTTTTTTTATTTTTTTCGCTGGAATAATGTCATCCCTGCGGGGTTTATAGGTGTTTTTTTATTTTATTTTTTCGCTACTTCGCTATTTCGCCACTTCGTTACTTTTTTTTCTTGACTTTTAATTCTTTTTACTTTATCTTTGACGTGTTTTTAATCATTATTACGACTACAATATAATCATTTTAAAAAATAATTGCAAGATGTTTTTTTCTTCAAACATAAAATTTTTCCGGAAGAGGATGGGGCGGACACAAGATGATGTAGCGGTTGCCCTTGGGATGAAGCGTTCAACCCTGAGCGGATATGAGAATGCCATTGCCCAACCCGGAATAGAAGCTCTGGTTAGCTTTTCAAATTATTTCAGGGTAGCGATCGACACCCTGGTCAAGGTCGACCTCACGAAATTACACGAAAGCCAGCTCAGACAGTTGGAAAAAGGCTACGATGTTTTCATCAAAGGCAGCAGCCTGCGGATCCTGGCCACCACCGTAGGCCAGGATAACCAGGAGAACATCGAACTGGTAACGGAAAAAGCAAAAGCCGGATACAAAAGCGGATTTGCCGACCCGGAATACATCAGCATCCTTCCTACTTTCCGGCTTCCTTTTCTTTCAAAACAAAAGAAATACCGCACGTTCCAGATAAGCGGCGATTCCATGCTGCCCATCCCTGAAAGGGCTTGGGTAACCGGGGTCTTCGTTCAGGACTGGCATGCTGTTCGCGACCGGGATGCATGCATTATCCTTACCTCCGAAGAAGGCATCGTATTTAAAGTCGTTGAAAATAAGATCCGGACCGAAGGGAAATTTATCCTTCATTCCCTGAACCCGGCTTATGAACCTTATGAAATCGCGGTGAATGACATCCGGGAGATCTGGCAGTTCGTCAACTATATCAGCCCGGAAATCCCCGAAAATACTGCCGATAATACTTACCAGCTGGTGCAAATGGTGAAGAAACTGACAAACGAGGTAAAAGCCATCCGGACCCGGCTGAATCTTTAATTTCCTGATCCCCGGATTTCCTAACGTTGATCAGTTTTGCGGAACCATAAAAACGATTTTCGCAGGATGCACAGATGGAACATTAGAGTGCATTCATTCATATATGAATATCACCCCCTAAATTTACCAGATTGATCAAGGTTCTTTTCAGGCTATTCAGTACATTTGCAACCTGTTCTGGTAATAAATATAAATACAAAGATTCAGGGTAAAAGGGCAGGCCCGGTTCCTGCTATCTGAACGGATCAGGGTTTTATCCTGAAAGAAAGGTCAATCATTTCACTATCAGTGAGAAAATGATAAAATAATCGACTACTTTCTGCCGTTACTTAATCTTTAAAAAATGGCCGGGAGTAAATCTTTAACAGTAAAATGATCCGGTATTGAAAACAGAAAACACGTGTATTTTCATTAATCAAACAAACATTAGAAGATGAAAATTCTCGTAACGGGAGGTGATGGGCAATTGGGAA
>JBEKST010000199.1:0-5767 GCA_049516815.1 Bacteroidales bacterium
GGAAGGGGTGACGGTCAGGGTAGGTGTAGCGCCCGCCTGCGTAACAGTGACAATTACCGGAGAAATTCCTGATACAGTAGTGGTAATGCTGGCGACTCTTGCGGTTACTAATGTATTGACAGTATAATTAGCAGTGATGGTTCCGTTACCGCTACCTGATGAGTTAACTGTGCACCAGGCCTGGTTGCTGACAACGGTCCAGGATGAATTTGATGTAACCGCGAATGAAGTTGATCCGGCTGGTGTTGCAGGTACATTCTGGTTGGAAGGGGTGACTGAAAGCGTAGGATTACTGTTGGTTCCGGTGATCGAAACATCGTCAACGGCCCACCAATATCCATGGGTGCCGGTATAATTCCATTTGAATTTAACCTGTGATTGGTTATCAACAGCATTAATAACCTGGCTGAATGCAGCAGGATTTGCGGTAGAACTGGTCCATTGCTGTATTTGTGTCCATGTAGAACCACCATTGATACTATAAGAAAGAGTGGCAGAGGATGGGCTTCTATATCTGAAATCATGGTTAAATTGCAGTGTCACATTTATATATCCTGTGAGATTCAGCATTGGCGTTATCAAGTCAGCATTTTCGGTTACCCCGGTTCCATAAGCATTGCTGTTCAGATAGGCATAATTTCCGGTGAGTGCGGGAACCGGAGCGGGCGATGTGATAACGCCAAATTGCCAGATATTTCCAGCGCCTACATTATCAACCTGCGACCAGCAGGATGGGATTGTGGTAGCAGAAAAACTTTCACTGAAAGGCAAAGGATATAATCCGCATTGAGTTGTGAAACTAAGATCACTTCCATAAAAAGTGCCTACCCCATTCGTTGCATAGGCACGGTTATGATAAGTAGTATTTGCCGTTAAACCTGTGAGCGAACTGGTAAACACTCCTGTACCTGAACCGTCTGTTGTATGACTTCCGGAAATAGTGGGGTTTGCGGTAGTGCTCCAGCAGGTTCCCCTTGCGGTTACGGAAGATCCACCATCCGCAGTAACATTACCTCCTGCAGTTGCAGTGGTTGTGGTGATCGCAGAGGCAGCAGTGGTTGTAACCAAAGCTGCTCCCGGAACAAATGTTAAATCATTACCGTAACTCGTTCCGTCACTATTTCCTGCAACAATCCTGAAATGATAAGTGGTTCCTGCTGTAAGACCGGTAATATTGGCAGATTCAGAAAGCGTAACAGTTCCAGAACCCGCAGAAATAGTAGTCGTATTATTTCCATAACTCACTGTGGTTCCCCACTCAAAATGATAAGTCGTCGCCAACCCCATCGGATTGACTGTCCCGTTTAAGGTGGCTGTTGTCATAGTGATAGACGTTGCATCCAGTGTTGCAACAGTAGGTTGGTTTGTCCACCTGAAAGATGCAATTTTCGTTGACCATGGCCAGGTTCCGCCGTAAGTTCCAATATACTCATTAGTGGTCCAGAAGGTTGCATTATCAGAGGGATCTATATTCATAGCAGCATAATCTCCCCATCGTGTAGCGCCAATCATCGATGCCGTGCCGGTCTGAATGGTTCCTTCTGTGACCGTCATTGTATTAATAGGATCTGATCCTTTTCTTCCTGTAAAATAGATGGATGGGTACATTGATCCACTCGATACAGTATAAGCAAGACCCATATCACCATTCACATTCATGGCAACACTTCCTAACCATCTCGATTTTCCGTCACCGGGATTGTAGGTCGATTGTTGGTAAACAGACCATGTAGTCCCGGTCTTCCTGTATTCATACCATCTTACCCCTGCAACACCACTTCCGATATTCACACTATGACAGGTTACAAAAGATTGATAACTCCCGAAATTATGATACTGGTTTCTGAACATCAAACGGTCGCCTAATCCGTCAAGTTTATTGCTGGTACCTTGCTGAGGAACCACACCAGTTCCTGAACCCAGCATGGTATAGGTAGTAACCGGAAGGTTTGTGGTAAAAGTAAAGGTTGAATTGATCATAGTAGCCCAATCAACATGTAATTCCCAAATTCTTAATTCACTTGCGCCAGCAGTAGTATTATCATTGATATAGGTGAAATAGTTAGGAGTTCCGGCAGGAGCCCAGATTCCATCGCAATCGGAAGGCAGCATTGAATAGCAATCAGCGCCGGTTCCTGACCCGCTGCCACCCAGTGTCTCGGTTTTAAAATATATCATCTCGGCAGATGCATCACCCGCTAGCATTTTATTCCTGTTTAAAACACATCCAGCTGCGCCAATAAAAGGTGTACCGCTGGTATTTGTATTAAACCGGTTCACAGCCAAATAATACCCATCATTCCAGACAGCCAGTTTAGGATAATCAGGCAGATAGTCGAACTGGAAAGCGTATCGGTAATAGGAACCGGTAGGGTCGGGTGTGGTGGAAATCGCTACCAGTTGATAATTGGTATAATTTGGATATGAACCACAATCATAGGCGAACTGGCTGACCAACCAACGGTCAGCATTCTCATCATAAAGAACCACGCCATCCCCATCATTATGTCCGTTCCAGTTTCCATTAAAGCCATTCCATATGGTTGACGTAGCTACAGGTCCATAAACCGATGTTCCGCTTTTATTGAACATCTGCAGCATACAGTTAACGATCTGGACATAATGATTCGGACCTACATCACCACTAGGATCGGGAGGGGTAACCCGGCCTGAGTTTGACGAATTTGCAGTACCATCAAAATTAAGGATAGGATTCGTAATCAATGGCTGGTATTTGTTTCCAGGAGTATTTATCTGTAAGGCTGGATCAGTAGGGGCAGAATAATTCACTGGGATATATTTAATCCTGTTCGGCACTTCTCTCTCTTCATTTTCTCTCCTCCAACGATCCCAGAAATGCTTTTTTACGGGTTTCATATCCCGCAAAGGAATTGAAACGTCGAAGTAAACCGGAGACTGTACAATCGGACCAAAATTGTTATTCTGGCCAAAAGAAAAATAGACACAAAATAATGACAATGACAAAAAGAAAAAAAACCCTTTCATAATGCGATTAACTTTAGATTTTTAAGGATTTTAAAGTGCGGATAATCAAATAACTGACAAATGAATAAATTATTATAACAAAGATAAATAAAATATCACTGGAAACATCAGATTGAAAAAATTTCAATAGGTGCTACTATTTGCTTTGATTCTTCTTTCAAATATGTATTTTTGTTTTGATTATTTATCTTGGATGGAAAGAGAACAATACCAGCGTCCCACCTGGGACGAATATTTTATGGAAATTGCACATACGATTTCCCAGCGCGCTACCTGCGACCGTGGCCGGAGTGGCTGTGTGATCGCACGCGACAAGCAGATCCTGGTTACAGGGTATGTGGGTTCACCAAGGAGGTTACCCCACTGCGACGAAGTAGGGCACCTGATGAAATCGGTTCATCATGAAGACGGGCGCATTTCACAACATTGCGTGCGCACCGTCCACGCCGAACAAAATGCCATCTGCCAGGCCGCCAGGCTCGGGATTTCCTTGGAAAAAGCAACACTATATTGCCGCATGACGCCCTGCCGTACCTGTGCCATGCTCATCATAAATTGCGGGATCGTTAGAGTGGTATGCGAATGGAAATACCATGATGGAACGGAATCAGAGGAAATGTTCCACCAGGCAGGAATTATCCTGGAGTTTGTTCACAATGAGATCCGGGAGTACGAGAACCAGTAAAATTCCCAATCATCAAAATAAAAGACAAAAAACAGATTAATTGAAAAGATACCTGCAATAAAATTATCCCTAATAGATCTTCACTTCGATTTTTCCATCCGGATGGATGCTCCCCCTGAACATCATTGCTGTGTTAAACGGCATGGCAATATTTCCATTCCTGTCAATGGCGATCAGACCGCCCTCTGCTCCCTGGGATTTCAGTTTTACATTGACAACATCTCCGGCTGCCTCCTGTAAATTTTGTCTTTTGTATTCCATGCGGGCAGAGACATCATAGGCTACTACATTCCGGATAAAATATTCTCCATGCCCCGTGCAGGAAATTGCGCATGTATTATTGTTGGCATAGGTTCCGGCGCCAATGATCGGAGAATCACCTATCCTCCCCTTCATTTTATTGGTCATTCCACCGGTTGAGGTTCCGGCAGCCAGGTCGCCATGACTGTCGAGGGCCACGGCGCCAACCGTTCCATGATTTTTCACAGAATCAGGTTTATGATACATTTCCTGGTAATGGATCTTCTGAAATTCATCCCACCGTTTTTTTGTGTAGAAATAGGAGGGAGGAACTATCTCTAAACCCTGGTTCTTCGCAAATTTCTCAGCGCCTCCGTCGATCAACATCACGTGTTTTGATTTCTCCATCACGGCCCGGGCAGCTGAGATCGGGTTCCTGATCGTCGTCACCCCTGCCACTGCACCGGCTTTCAAGGTTCTTCCTTCCATGATCGAAGCATCCATTTCGTTTTTTCCTTCTTCGTTAAATACTGCTCCTTTTCCTGCATTGAACAAAGGAGAATCTTCCATCATCCGGATGCAGGTTTCCACGGCATCAAGGCTGGTTCCTCCTTCTGAAAGAATGGCTGCACCTGCTTTCAGTACCTCCGTCATCTTCGTGGTATATTGAAGTTGCACATCTTCGGCCATCTTCTGGCCGATGGTTCCACCGGCACCGCCATGAATCACAAGAACCCAATTCTTGATGCTGCCTGCCTGCCGGACAGGAAGGGATGCTGGATGCTGGATGCTGCCTGCCTGCTGGACAGGCAGGGATACATTTTGCGAGAAGATAGAGATTCCAGATAAAATGAAGAAAAGAATTATTATAGAAAACAAATTCTTGCTTTTCCATGGAATAAATTTAGCTTTTTTCATTTTGATTTATTGGTTTTGAATTCAATTCTTCAACCACAATAGGCACATTAGAACACAATAGAGTCGAATACTTTGAGTAAAACTAATGTGGCCTATTGTGCCTATTGTGGTGAACATTAACTAATGATTTTTTTAAAAAACTCTGTAAAATTCACCAGTCCGCTGACCTGCAGAATGGTCAGGATGACTGAAAGAATGATCACTGCACGGATGAATCCTGCTCCTTTTTTCACAGCCAGGTAGGATGCAATCAAAGCGCCAATCACGCTTCCGATGGAGAGGATCAATCCATAAAGATAATTTACCTGTCCGCTGATAATGAATACAAGAAGAGCAAAGATCGCATAAAAGAAGACGATGAGATTCTTGACGGCATTGGCTTTAACGAGATCATATCCCACTCCGAGAACCAACGACATCAATAAAAAATATCCTACCCCTACCTGGATAAATCCACCATAAAATCCAATGATAAAAAAAATAACCAGCTGCCACCATGTAACAGGATACTTCAGCAACCGTGCATTTTCTTTCAGCCATTTATCCGGTTTATAAAACAAGAAAAATACCATCACCACCATGGCAATGCACATTGCGATCTCAATGACTTTTACCTTGACATCGATGGCCAGGTAAGCGCCAAGAATTGCACCTGCTGTGGCCGGAATGCCAAGCCAGACCGGCTTGAGGGAGTCAAACATCTTTTGCCGGGTAAAACTGCTTACCGACGAAAAGGTCTGGAAAAAGATGCTAATACGGTTGGTTCCATTGGCAATATTTGCAGTATTAGCCATCACTCTATAAGGTTTGTTTTCCTCACCAGGATTACATAACAAAGCATAAATTAGTTGCAGGCCAGCAGGTTGAAATGCTCTCATTGGCTTCTCTTTTACAAACTTTTCTTTTGCTTTATTTCCC
>JBEKST010000200.1:0-5747 GCA_049516815.1 Bacteroidales bacterium
AATGCCATAAGATCATCAATATCGTCTCCGGCCTCGAAGAGCAACCTTCTTACAGCAGAATCCGTGACTTCCCCGGTAATGGCGATGGGACGAAGATGGAGCAATACCATCTTTTCCACATATTTCATCTTCTCATTCAGAGGTAATCGTAATCTCCGAAAAACAACAGGCACCATTTTCGAGCCCTTGAATTCATGTGCATGAAAAGTCCAGCCGGTGCCTGGAACAAATTTTTTTGTACCAGGTTTGCCTATGTCGTGAAGAATGGCAGCCCATCTCAGCCAGAGGTTTTGCGTATTAGCGGATACATTATCGAGCACTTCAAGGGTATGATAGAAGTTATCTTTATGACCTTTCCCATCGATACTTTCCGTTCCCTTCAATGCAACGAGGTCAGGGAAGATAATCTGCAACAGGCCGGTTTCGTCAAGCATCCGTAACCCGACAGAAGGAATGTCCGTCTGGATGATCAGGTTCAGCTCATCACTGATCCTTTCTGCGGATACTATGGTGATCCGTTCAGCATTGCGTTTTATGGCTTCAAAGCAGTTGCCTTCGATTGTGAAACCCAGCTGGCATGCAAATCTTATCGCCCGCATCATCCGGAGCGGGTCATCCGAAAATGTGATATCAGGATCGAGGGGTGTCCGGATAATCTTTTCACGGATGTCTGACATCCCGTTAAAAGGATCAACGAGATTCCCGAAATTTTTCTTTCCCAGGTCGAAGGCCATGGCATTGATGGTAAAATCACGCCGGTGTTGATCTTCTTCGAAAGTTCCATTTTCCACCACCGGTTTCCTTGAATCCCTGTGATAGGATTCTTTCCGGGCACCCACGAATTCAACCTGGGTATCCCCGGATTTCAGCATAGCTGTTCCAAAATTTTTAAAATATTTTACCGGGATATCACGCCCCAGTGCATTTGCCACTTCCCGTGCGAAATCAATTCCGCTGCCTGTAACCACAATGTCGATGTCTTTTCTGACTTCTCTTCCCATCATACAATCCCTCACAAATCCACCAATGACAAAAGCCGAAACGTTCATCTCTTCCGCAATGCGGGAAATGACTTTGAAGATGGGACTCTTAAGATGAGAAGGCATGGTTGGCTGATGATATTTAAATAGCGAAATGAAAATAGGCATTAGGCATTAGGCAATAGACATTAGATTAAACTTAAAACTTAAAACTTAAAACTTAAAACTTTATGAACTTTATGAACTTTATGAACTCATTCGCAAAATTAGTTAATCATGTTATACAACCATCATAAAAAATCGATTTCCCATTTGCGGATTTCGCCGTGTTTTGTACCTTTGACATCCATTTCTATTGATCATTCATCAATCTAAATTCTATTTATATGGCAAGAAGGACAATCGTTGCAATGCCCGGTGACGGCATCGGGAAAAATGTTCTGAAAGAATCGGTCAGGGTATTGAATGCAATTGGTTTCAAAGCAAATTATGTTCATGGAGACATCGGCTGGGAATTCTGGTGTAAGGAAGGAAATCCCTTACCTGACCATACACTTAAACTACTCGAAGAGTACAAAATTGGACTTTTCGGAGCCATCACATCCAAGCCCAAGGATAAAGCAGAAGCCGAACTGGCTCCTGAATTAAAGGGGAAAGGACATGTTTATTATAGTCCCATCG
Organism: Bacteroidales bacterium; assembly: GCA_049516815.1. Lineage (GTDB taxonomy): Bacteria > Bacteroidota > Bacteroidia > Bacteroidales > FEN-979 > FEN-979. Next base: position 1,662 of record JBEKST010000200.1, read on the forward strand.
TTTCCATGCGGCAGAAGTTTGATCTCGATATCTGCATGCGTCCCTGTAAGACATTTAAGGGGAACACACTGAATTTCATCCGCCGTGGGCCGAACAACACCATCGAAGAACCGGTGATTGACGCCATGATCTTCCGCCAGAATACCGAAGGGTTGTATAGCGGCGTGGAATGGACCAATCCTCCCGACCAGGTTTATGACGCCCTGATGACACATAAGAAATTCAAGGAAAATTTTGCCTGGTGCCCACGCCCTGAACTAGCTGTCTCCGCACGTATCCTGACAAAAAAATACACCACACGGATCGTGAAGGCCGCTTTTGATTATGCCAAAGCCAAAGGGTTTAAGACCGTCACAGTTTGCGAAAAACCCAACGTGATCCGTGAGACTTCCGGAATGATGCTGAAGATCGCACAGGAAATGTCGAAAAATGAATATCCCGATATCAGGGTCCAGAATACCAATATCGATGCCCAGATGATGTGGCTCACCAAGAATCCCGAGACGTACAACGTAATCGTTGCCAGTAATATGTTCGGAGATATTATTTCCGATGGTTTTGCAGGATTGGTTGGCGGACTGGGATTTGCCTGCAGCGCTAATATCGGCCCTGAAGTAGCCGTTTTTGAACCAACACATGGCTCTGCCCCAAAGTATGCTGAATTCAATCCTTCCATCGTTAACCCCATCGCGATGATCCTTTCGGCATGCATGATGCTGGAACACTTAGGCGAGAATGAAAAGGCAAAGAGAATCTACGATGCCGTTTCTGCAGTTGTTCTGGAAGGGAAAGTCAAGACCTACGACATGATGAAACTTCAGGGGAATCCTGATGTATTCAGTAAAGGCGCTGCAACAACGGAACAGATGACGGACGCGATTATTGCGAAACTGAGGTAGATACTATAATTTAGAAGCTGATGAGCTGATGAACTGATGAGCTGATGAGCTGATGAACTGATGAGCTGATGAGCTGGTGAGCTGATGAACAAATTAACTAATTAACCAAAGAACTGATGAGTTGATGCATTGATAAGGTGGCCAGTTGATCTTGTTTTAACTCGTCAGCTCGTTAACTCATTAGCTCGTCAAATAAAAAAAATATGACAAATCAAATATTGAACCTTTGGCCTGAACTGATGTGGATCCAGGATCCGGATCTGCGTGAAAAGACTGCAAAAACATGGGAACTGGCACTGGAGAAAAGTGTATTGACCCCGGATGACCTGCAAAAGATCCCTTTTACCCTCCTTGCAGGGCCGGATTTGAAAGTCTCTTTCATGGCGCACAAGCGATGTGTTGTACATGTTGCCAGCGATGCCGGGAATAAAATGAATGAATTTTTCAAGGACGATCTGCCCGTGGATATGGACATCCTGATTTCCGGCGCAATTCTTGCGGATGTAGGAAAGTTACTTGAATATGAACTGGATAAAGAAGGGAAATTGTTCCAGGGAAAATATGGAAAGTACCTGAGGCATCCATTCTCAGGGGTTTCACTAGCCGAACAGTGTGGTGTCCCTGCTGCCGTTTGTCATATCATTGCCACCCATGCTGGCGAAGGTGATATGGTAAAGCGTACGGTGGAAGCAACTATCGTGCATCATGCCGATTTTATGACATTCGAACCATTCAAGGAAAGGTTGAAATAAGCTGGCGAGCTGGTGAGCTGGTGAGTTGGCGAGCTGGTGAGTTGGCGAGCTGGTGAGTTGGCGAGCTGGTGAGTTATAAAGTAGCGAAATAGCGAAATAGCGAAATGAAAATAGGCAACAGGCATTAGACATTCGGTAACACTTAACACTTAACGCTTAACACTTAACACTTTATGAACTTTATGAACTTTATGAACTTTATTCCTGAATTCATTCGTAAATCGTAAATCGAAAATTGAGATGAATATCATCGAAAAAATTATTGTCGCGCATTCCAATCAGAAAACGGTTAAGCCGGGCGACATCGTGGATGTTCTGATCGACACCCGTGCTGCACGTGATTTTGGCGGGGCCAATGTTGTAAAAAACCTGTTAGACAATGGCCTTACGGTTCATGATCCGTCGAAGACCATATTTACCTTCGATTGTAACCCGGGCGGTTCCGATCAGAAATATGCACAAAACCAGCATTACTGCAGGCAATATGCCCGTGAAAACAACATTCGGATCTACGATGTGGATTTGGGGATCGGCACTCACCTTGCCATCGACAACGGGCTTGCATGGCCGGGAAGCACCTTCGTTTCCACTGATTCCCATGCCAATATTATGGGTTCAATCGGGTCGTTTGGACAAGGCATGGGCGACCAGGATATTGCGGCAGCCTGGGCAAAAGGTTATGTTTGGTTCAAAGTTCCCGCTTCAATAAAGATGAATCTTAACGGGAAAAAACCCGCTGAAGTTTCAGCGAAAGATATTGTGCTGAACCTTCTCTCCATCTTTGGCGCCAATAAGCTCCTGGGATATTCTGTGGAAATATACGGTGATGGCGTGGATAAACTTACCTTATCGGAGCGTGTGACCATCTCATCCATGGCAACCGAGATGGGCGCGATCATCCTGCTCTTCTCCCCTACCCCGGCAGTGCTGGATGAACTGAAAGCACTTACCGGTAAAGAATATGCGTCTGTTACAGCCGATCCGGATGCAGTCTATGAAAAGGTTTTCGATATCGATTTGAGCAAATTTGTCAGGATGGTAGCGAAACCGGGGCATCCTCATGATGATATTGACGTGAATGAGGTGAGGAATATAAAGATCGATTCCGGATTTATCGGAAGCTGTACCAATGGCCGCATAGAAGATCTAAGGATTGTAGCCTCGATCCTGAAAGGGAAAAAGGTAGCGCCAGGCGTTGTGCTGAAGATCGTTCCGGCTACCGATGCCACCTGGAACCAGGCCATGAATGAAGGTCTTATCAAGATTTTCAAAGATGCTGGTGCCTTGGTTTCCAATGCGGGTTGTGCTGGTTGCGCCGCCGGCCAGGTCGGACAAAATGGACCGGGAGAAGTGACCATCAGCACCGGCAACAGGAACTTTGAGGGGAAACAGGGAAAAGGATTTGTTTACCTGGCATCGCCCGCAATTGTCGCAGCCTCTGCCGTTGCAGGATGCATCACCACACCTGACCAGATTCCTGGTAAACCAGTGCTTTTCTCCGTCACGCGTCACATGTCACGCGTCACACGTAAAAATGAGAAAGTAAAAGCTGATAAACCAACAGTCGTGGAAGGTAACGTTTGGATCATTCCCAAAGATGATATTGATACTGACATGATCTTTCATAACCGTTACCTGACCATCACTGACATCAGGGAGATGGGACAGTACACTTTTGACAACCTGAGAGGATTTGAAGATTTTTCTAAAAAGGCCAAGGCCGGAGATATCGTGATCACAAATAAAAATTTCGGCGCCGGAAGCTCGCGCCAACAGGCAGTAGATTGCTTCCTATCGCTGGGTATCAGTTGTATCCTGGCCGAATCCTATGGCGCCATCTACGAGCGGAATGCCATCAATGCGGCTATGCCAATCCTGACCTATGATCCTTCCATGCTTGAAAATATAGACTTAAAAAATGGCGACCGGATCAGGATTGATTTTATTTCAGGCAAACTGACAAACCTGGAAAATCAGAAAACAATTACAGTCAATAGATTCTACGATGCTCAGCTGGCGATTTACAGAAACGGTGGCTTGTTATAAGGTCAGCAGATGCAGATGCTGGATACTGGATTTCTGATTTCTGACCTCTGACTTCTGACTTCTGACTTGTCACAATTCACCATTCACCTTTTCAGCTTCCACCTGCGATGCGACCAGAGATAAAATTCCGGCTTATCATTTATGATCTTTCCCAGGGTATTCATGTAGATCCGGGTAATTTCGCCGGGTGCGGTTTTTGAAGGATCTTCCACCAGCATGATGAACTTCAGTTTATAATATCCTCGTTTGATTTTCTGCGGAAAAGCAAAAACCACGGGCAAATTGTGAAGCCTTGCATATTTTTCAGGGCCATGCAATACTGCAGTATCCTGGTTCAGGAACTGCATCCAATATGCCAGTCTTACGCTTGAAGGGCTCTGGTCTGCTAC
>JBEKST010000201.1:0-5703 GCA_049516815.1 Bacteroidales bacterium
CGGGTTGTCCATCCTGGATGAAACTGTATGCATGGTCGACTTATCACTGTATTTCATGGAATTCCTTCAAAAAGAAAGCTGCGGAAAGTGTATCCCCTGCAGGGAAGGCACTAGAAGAATGCTTGAAATTCTTGAAGGGATTACAAAAAGACCACGGGAAGAATCTACTCATGAGACCTTGGAAAGGTTTAAAGGAGTTGTACAGTTGGAAAGCCTGGCAGAGGTTCTCCGCGACACATCCCTTTGCGGACTCGGGCAGAATTCTGCGAGCCCTTTACTGAGTTCTCTTAAATGGTTCCGGGAAGAATTTGAGGAACATATTTTCGACCGTCGTTGTTCAACTGCGGTTTGCCGCGATATGCGAACTTTTTATATTGATGTGGATGCCTGTAATGGCTGCAACGTCTGCCAGAAGAAATGCCCGGAAAATGCCATCATCGGTGTTGTCAAAGTACCTCACTTTATCGTCGAGAATAAATGCAACGGATGCGGGATCTGCTTCGAAGTATGCAAGTTTAATGCAATCATCGTAAAATAACACGGCACATGATCTTTACTATCGAAATAAACGGTCAGACCGTTAACGCCCAGAGAGGAGAGACCATTCTTTCCATACTGAACCGGACTGGGATCAGGGTACCTACTTTATGCCATCTAGCCGGTTTTACCCCGACAGGAGCCTGCCGGATGTGTGTTGTTGAAGTGGAGGGGATACACGGCCTTGTTACATCCTGCTCTCACCAGGTAGAAGAATGGATGAAGATCCGGACGCACTCCCCACGTGTCATGAAAGCCCGGAAAACAGTGGTAGAACTGCTCCTCGCCAACCATCCTGATGATTGCCTCTACTGCGATCGCTCCGGCTATTGTGAACTCCAGGACCTCGCTTCAGAGCTGAATGTAAAGGAACGCCATTACCGTACGAGGAAACCTTCCATTATGGTCGATCGGAATTGTTCTTCCATCGAAAGGGATCCTGCCAAATGCATATTGTGTGGAAGGTGTATCCGGGTTTGTGATGAGATTATTGGTATGAGCGCCATCGAAATCGTGGGGAGAGGAAGCAAAAGCTCGATCGGTACCAGCTATAACAAAGGATTAAACATAAAGGCATGCGTAAAATGCGGACAGTGCATTATGGTTTGTCCTACCGCAGCGCTTAAAGAAAAGAGCAGTTATCCTGCCGTTATCGACGCCCTGAATAATAAAGACATTTTTCCCGTGGTACAGATCTCACCCGGAGTTCAGGGCTCGATCGCAGAAGACCTCGGAATCAAGGGCGGAAGGGACTTCCAGAACATCCTCGGCACTTCCTTACGAAAAATGGGATTCCTCCAGGTTTTTGATACCTCGGCGAGCGCTGACCTGATGATCCTGGAAATTGCACAACAGCTGGCACAGCGGATCAAAGACAAGGAAAAAATGCCGTTGTTCACAAGTTGTTGCCCTTCCTGGGTAAAATTTATAGAAGAATACAAACCAGAACTAAAAAAGCACTTAGTCACGAGCAAAAGTCCAATGCAGATCATGGCATCATGGATCAAAGATTATTTCCCTCAGCGGATGAACATTGCGAAAGACAAGATTTTTTCCGTTGCGGTGATGCCCTGTACCTCCAAAAAACACGAAGCCATCGGCGATGAGAAGGATCATCCTTTGATAGATGCCGTGCTGACTACCCGCGAACTGATCCGGATAATCCGGCTCTTCGGGATTGATTTCAGCACCCTGGAACCTGAAAATACTGAACTCGGGTTTGGGGTCAGGGGATCAGCCGGAAGGTTATCAGGAATTGCCGGGGGTGAAACCGAGGCGGTAATCCGTACCCTGTATTACCAGATGACTGGCCAGGAAATTTCCCCGGTCAAGATCAATGAACTAAGAGGATTAAAAAACAGGAAAGAAGCTAGAATCAAGATCGGAAGATCTACCTTTGGCTTTGCTGCTGTCAGCGGGCTTGCAGCCGCACGTCAGCTTCTGGAAGAAATTGAAAACGGAAAAAACGAATTCCAGATGGTGGAAGTAATGGCTTGTCCGTTTGGATGCATCAATGGCGGAGGCCAGCGTCTGGGAACGGATGAGAAAGCATTAAAATCAAGGATGAAAGCGTTGTACGATGCCGATGAAGAAGAAATGATAAAGGTGGCGCACAGGAATCCATCCATCCAGGAATTCATTAAAAACTTTCAGGAAACCCTTTAAGACAAGGATTAAGAAAGACAATTCAACAGACAAAAAGAAGAGCAGATACCATGAGTCATTCATACAGAGCCCAACTCGTTTTCACCATCAAGGACCGTTGCCGCGTCTGTTATACCTGTGTGCGTGAATGTCCCGTCAAGGCGATCAAGATCATCAACGGGCAGGCAGAGGTAATCAACGATCGTTGCATCGGTTGCGGGAACTGTGTGAAGGTTTGCAGCCAGGGGGCAAAGGTTTCCCTTCGTTCGGTGGATGAAGTCTATAAATTACTGAGTTCAGGCCACAAGGTGGCTGCCTGTTTAGCTCCCAGCTTTCCGGCAGAATTCAGCGAAATCAAAGATTATCGCTTGCTGGTTGGAATGATCCGCAAGCTGGGTTTTGACTTTGTCACGGAAGTTTCATTTGGGGCGGATGTGGTGGCAAAAGAATATGAAAAACGAATCAAGTCGGAAAACTATACCGGTGATATTTCTTCAGATTGCCCCGCTGTGACCTATTTTATCCGTCATTATCACCCCGACATCGTTGGTTTGCTCGCCCCGATTGTTTCGCCGATGGTGGCCATGACAAGAATCGTTCGCGAAAAGTATGGTTCTGACCTTAAAATCGTATTCATCGGGCCCTGTTTCGCAAAAAAAGCAGAAACCAACGAAACGGACGAGGTACTTACATTCATGGAATTGCGGGAGATGTTGCTTCAGTCCGGTATCCGTCATGAATCTATCGAACCTTCCGATTTCGATCCGCCGGTCGGCGGGAAAGGCTCTATTTTCCCGATTACACGGGGACTTTTCCTGACGACCAACAGTCAGGAGGATATTCCGGAAGAACGGACCGTTATCGCCGATGGCCGGATGAATTTTAAAGAAGCTATAAGGGAGTTTGAAGAAGGTTTTATCCGCAACAAACATCTTGAATTACTCTGTTGCGAAGGTTGTATCATGGGACCCGGGACCTCGCCCGGCGGCAAGAAGTATGCAAGAAGCGCTGCAGTTGGCGAATATGTGAGGCAGAAACTCAACACCCTGGATCATAAACAATGGAAAGCTAATTTGGAGGAATTCTCGAAGATCTCCCTGGTACAACATTTTGATCCAGACGACCGGAGGTTCGCGATCCCGTCAGAGGATGAGATCCAGGATGTACTGGAGAGCATGGGGAAATTCACGGCTAAAGATCACCTGAATTGTGGCGCCTGCGGATATGATACCTGTGTGGAACATGCCATTGCAATCGTCAAGGGGCTGGCAGAAACAGAGATGTGTCTCCCCTATTCCATCGAAAAGTTACACGACTCCATAAACAACCTGAATATCTCCAACGAGAAGCTTGCTAAGGCAAAGGCAGCGCTAAAACAATCAGAGAAGCTGGCTCACATGGGGCAGCTTTCAGCCGGGATTGCCCATGAGCTAAACAATCCTTTAGGCGTCATCACAATGTATTCCAACATCCTCATGGATGAAGCCCCTGAAGGCGAATCCATCCGGGAGGACCTCCGCCTGATCGTGGAACAGGCAGAACGATGTAAAAAGATCGTCAGCGGACTGCTGAATTTTGCGCGGAAAAACCAGGTCACCCTTACGGAAACCGATGTTGTGCAATTCATGCAGCATAGCGTGAATTCCATCATCAAGCCAGATAATATCACGGTTAAATTTGAATCCCGCATTGACGATCCCAACGCTAAATTAGACATCGACCAGATGATGCAGGTGCTGACGAACCTGGAAAAGAATGCCATCGAAGCCATGCCGGATGGCGGGGAATTGAATGCTGGAGTGGAAGGCAATAAAAACGAGATTGTTTTCATCGTTTCTGATACCGGTACCGGAATATCGAAAGAAAATTTGAAAAAGATCTTCATGCCGTTTTTCACAACAAAGGAGATTGGAAAAGGAACCGGACTTGGACTGCCGCTGATCTATGGTATTGTGAAAATGCACAAAGGCAAGATTGATATAACATCTAATGCCGACCCCGTCAAAGGGGCTACTGGAACCACTTTCAGAATTACTATACCAAGGAACATGGACTAGAAATAATTACGAATTACGAATTTTAATCATCAATCGCTATGACTAAAGGGGAAAAAATCATTCTGATTGTAGATGATGACGTTGATTATCTCTTTCAGACGAAGATGAAACTGGAACAATTAGGTTTTAAGACGATCACTGCAGACAGCCAACGGGAAGCCGAGATGATCCTGGAAAGAACCAGGCCGGATCTTGCCATCGTGGACCTTATGATGGAGAATGAGGACAGCGGATTTATCCTCAGTTACAAGATCAAAAAGAAATACCCGGATGTACCGGTCATTATTTCGACTGCCGTTGCTGCTGAAACCGGCATCACCTTTGACATCCAGGATGAGAATAACCGAAAATGGATAAAGGCGGACCTATTCCTGGACAAAGGCATCCGTTCAGATGTGTTGAAAAATGAAATTGAACGGCTATTACAGAAAAACTAAACAAATCCTAAAAGAATTTGATTTTCGCTTATTTTTGAACTCAGAATCGGACCATGTCAACACTTAAAATACTTGTTATAGATGATGAACCCGGGATACGTAGTGGCGTCAGCCGTATCCTGCGGAATTTCCGTGTAGATTACCCTTTTATGGAAGAAGCTTTCGATTTCGCGGTTTTTGAAGCGCCGACAGGAGAAGCAGGGATCGAGATCTTAGAAAATAACCAACCGGATATCCTTTTACTGGACAACAAGCTACCGGGGATCCAGGGAATTGAAGTGCTGGAATATATCCGGAAAAAGCAGTACAACATTATCGTAGTGATGATCACCTCATATGCATCGTTAGAGTTGGCCATAAAAGCCACAAGAGACGGGGCTTCTGATTTTATCCCGAAACCCTTTACTCCACAGGAATTAAGATCATCCATCGAAAACATCACGAAAAAGATCTTCCTGAAAAAGATGACGGCGACAATGAAAGATACGGGGAAGCATATCCAGTTCCAATTCCTGTCGGTATTGTCGCATGAATTGAAAGCGCCGCTGAATGCCATCGAAGGGTATCTTAAAATGGCTAAGGCACATCAACTCGGAGAAAAAATAGAAGATTATACTGCAATCTTCGACCGTTCACTCGAGCGCGTACATGGAATGCGTACATTGATTCTTGACCTGCTCGACCTCACCAAGGTGGAGAGTGGCAAGGCCCAGAGGAACATCATTGATATCGACCTTATGCAGGCTATCCTGGCCGCCATCGATACCTCTCAACCCTATTCCATCCAGCGTGATATCCGGATCAACCTGCATGGCCCGGATCACCTGATGATGAAAGCTGACGCCAATGAAATGGACATCATCTTCAATAACCTGATCTCCAATTCCATCAAATACAATAAAGAAGGAGGTTCGGTCGATATTTTCATTGAAGAGAAAGATGGACTAATTCGCATCAGGGTTATAGATACCGGCATTGGCATGACAGATGCAGAAACAGGGAAACTTTTCCAGGATTTTGTAAGGATC